>JAYZDB010000159.1:0-7410 GCA_036338025.1 Planctomycetota bacterium | reverse complement strand
CCCGGTTCGACACGAGCAAGATCCGGCATCGGCACATCGATCTTGGGACCACAAGCGACAACCAGGGTCCCCACCGGTAGCAGCGCCCACGGCACTCTCATCTGCCTTCTCCTCGGGCCAGCGTCATCAACTGATTGCACTTGCCGCCCGGGAACGTCTCTTTCTCCCCACCGGGCCACCGGATCTCGACGCGATCCACCGACTCCGTCGGGCCCAGGCCGAAGTGGCAGGCGATCATGGAGCTCGAAATATAACTGCGTCCCGGTCCCACCGTGCGCCGCACCACGCGCCCCCCGGCATGGACCCAGATCACGGCTCCGTAGACATCGCGCTGCAACTGCTTGTCGATTGCCCGGACCTGCAGCCAATTGCCAGCCTTCTCGGTGACGTTTTCATAGATCCTGGCCGGGCCTCGACAGTTCCCGACGACCATCTCAAGATCGCCATCCTCGTCGAGGTCCGCCAGGACCAGGGCGCGGGTGATCTCGACGGTTCCGCAAAAGGCGTCGTCGTTCTTCGACATGTCGACAAACCTGCCCTTGCCATCTCCGAGAAAGAACTGGTTGGGTTCCGCATACGAACCCCACAAGGGATCGGATCCGGCACGTGGATCCAAGTCAGCGCGCATGACCCGGCCGTTGGCTATAGCCCGGGCGATGTCGCCGTCGTGTTAATCATCAAAAATCACCCTGCCAAAGCCCGTGAACGGAAAACTCGGCGCCGCCAGGCCGCTCGCCCTGGAACCATCCTCGAAGCCGTATTCAGTCCGGACGTACAGGGTGTTGCGTTCGTTCATGAGGTGCGTCATGAAAAGGTCGCAGTCGCCATCACCATCAATGTCGCCGGCTGCGACCCCCATGCTCGCTTCCGTCACGCCAAACCCATTTACCGCCACCCCCAGACTCAGCGCCTCCTCACGAAACCCGCCCTTCTGCGTGTTCATCCAAAGGTGATTGGCCTCGGCGTCATTGGCGACAAAGACGTCGGCCCAACCATCGTCATTAAAGTCCTCGACCACCAGACCCAAGCCGTTGGAGGCAATCGATGAGATCCCGAGCTTCTCACTGACATCCTCGAACACACCCTGGCCTTTGTTCCGGTAGAGCACATCCGCCTCGCCCTTGAACATCTGCGGGCCGCAGTAGTCGCGTCCGCTCTTCGGGTTCTCGCATCGGCGATTGGCATCGAACACCAGGTAGTTGACCACGAAGATGTCGAGGAGTCCGTCAGCGTCGTAGTCAAGGAACGCAATCGAGGACGTCCACTTGTCGTTGGCAATGCCAGCCGCCTCGGTGATGTTGGTGAACTTACCGCCACCCTCATTGCGGTAGAGGGCGTCACCCCCGTAGTTACCGACGTAGACGTCGAGATCGCCATCGTTGTCGATATCCCCAACCGCGACTCCCATGCCAAAACCCCGGTCGCCCAAGCCGCTGCCATCCGTGGCATCTCGGTACTTGCCATCCTCTCCGCGTAGAAACAGTGCATTCGCCGCACCTTCACCTCCGAACCGGCCGGAATTCGTGAAGTACAAATCGAGCCTGCCATCCCCGTTGGCATCAAACACTGCACAGCCAGCGCCGAGGACCTCCGGCAGCGGGAACTTCCCAGTCGGGTCCACCGAGTGGACGAAATCCAGCCCAGCTGAGGAAGTGGCGTCGCGGAACATCGACGGCGCAGAACCGTCCTTACACCCCAGCAGAAGGAGCAGCACGGCAACGACACCCCCGACCTTGGAGGGGATCCTCGGGCGATCCATGACCCAAAACATAGCACGTGGCCCTATCCGAGGTTCCGTCAATTGTTGCGAGGAAACACCGCCGTCATCAGGGCTCGATGAGACGACGCGAAGCCGGATCCCACCTCAACAGCAGGATGCCCGGATGGGCCGTCGGATCGGCGCGGCGTTGCGCCGACCGCTCCAACCAGTCTTCGAGGCTGATGTTGCCGTGGGGTGGGAACACCAGTGTCTTGCTGACGCACAGCTTGATCGCGGTGTCGATGCCGTTGCGGAACACGTACGCCCCCTCGTGGGTGTCGGGCAAGCCGTGGATGAACACCCAACGGTAGTCCTTGCCCTTTGTGAAATCCTGAAGTTGGGTGACGATCCCTCGGCTCATCGCAGACGCCTCGGCCCATGGCCGGTTGACCTGTCGGATTGTGACGGTGTAGATCACGACCAGGATTACCGCCGCGAAGTACAACACCGAGGATCGACGCTGAACCGATGGTTTGCCGGATCCGTCCGGCAAACTCGTGCCGACCAAGACACCCAACCCAGCACAAAAGAACATCGAGGGCATGTAGAGGAAGCGGGTGTTGGTGCCATCCGCCAATCCCAACTGCACGGCGTTTGCAACCGGCGCCAACTCCATAAGGAACACCAGGAAAAGTGGCCAGGCGGTCCTTACGAACCTGGCTAGAGCCTGATGCCGCAACCCGATGTAAAGCACGAGGATCAAGCCGAGACCAGTTCGCATTCCCAACGGACCCGGCAACAGCATCGCGCGCAGGGCATCGATGGTAAACCAGAGTGAATTCGATAGGTTGATAGTGAAGTGGTGCGCGTCATTGGCACTCTGCGAACCGATAAACGCCCCGAGAGACGTGATACGTGATACGAGGTAGACCCCGAACACCACCACCACTCCAGCGAACACCAGGGCCACCTGCCCGGCAGGTCGGCCTCGGTAGATGAGCGCCATGGCGACGAGGACCACCGGCAAGATCATTGCCGAGTCCTTGGTGAGCAATGCGAAGACCAGCCCGCAAAGAACTTCCACCAGCGCCGCAGCGCCACGATGACCGCGAAGATAATCCAGCCATCCGGTCACCAAGATCAAGGTGCCCGTTGCACACAGGACATCGGCCCGGGCCGAGATCCACGTAATGCACTCGGGGTGGACCGGCAAGACCGCGAACGCCGCACCGGCAAATCCAGCAGCAAACCAATACGGACACAGACGCCAGGCCAGACGTGCAACCAGCAGGGCATTGAACCAGTGCACCACGAGTGCGAAGACATGGAAACTGGTCGCCGTCTCGGTTCCGAAGCAGCGGTAGTTGAACCAAAAGGACAAGGCTGTGAGCGGCCGGAAGTACTCCCAACCGGTGTCCACAGCAGTGCCATCGCGGAACGTCTCGGCCTGCGCAACAATGTTGAGGTAATTGAAATCGTCAGCGAGGAAGTAGGATCCGATCACTTCGCTATACCCGCAGGCAATGAGAACCAGGAGGAGGGCGGCATACGCGATCCTGGTGGCGACCTTCGGCACGGCTCCCGGCTCAATTGCTGTTGCGATTGACATCCTGAGGAGACACCTTAAAGGCAAGAGCCCGATCTCCATGACTCAAAATCCGCAAGCGGATGATAGGCTCTCCCCAGGATGGGCGACCAAACCGACCAAGCGGACCTGGCAGGCACGGGCCCCTCGTCCGCGAGATTCGCCCCCCACGCATGGTCGATCCTGCTGATCTCGCTGCTCGTCTGGTGGCCGGTGGCAAGCTACTGGCAGAGCGACGACTTCATGGCTCTGCATTACACGACCAATTGGGCCAACACCTGGTCCGACTTCGTCGGCGGTCAGTATGGATTGGAGTCGCTGGTCATCTTCTACCGACCACTAATCACCCTGAGCTTCGCTCTCGAACAGGCACTCGGATCCGGAGCACAACCGTTCCTCTCGCACTTCACCAACATCCTCGCCCACGGGATCTCGGCAGTTTGCCTGGCTGCCATCGTCCGCCGGTTCGCGACACCACGCCAGGCATTCGCCGCCGGGCTGCTGTGGGCACTGGCACCGAGCCACGCCGGTTCGCTGTTCTGGGCAGTCGGACGGGTCGATAGCCACACCACCATGTGGATCGCCCTGTCGACCTTGCTCTTCGTGCAGTGGTGCGAGGGTAGCAGACCGAGCCGATGGCCAGCGCTGGTGTGCTTCGTCCTCGCACTGCTCAGCAAGGAACTCGCGTGGGTCATGCCGGGCATCGCCCTGGTCTTCGGCTTCATCATGACCCGGAGAGGCTCCCGCTTGAGCGGGGCACTGCAAACCAGCTGGCCGTTTCTCGCCTTGCTGCTGGTCTACTTCGGGCTCCGTACCGTTCTGCTCGGGGGAATCCTGACTGGCTACTCCAGTGAACTGCAAATCCAGGAGTCCCTGGTCGGCCTCGGCGTACACGGCAGCCGACTTCTCAACCCACTGCTACACAGCGGGCTCGGATTCAGCAGGGAGTTCCTGGTCGAGCTACCCGGTGCAACTAGCTGGCTCGGATTTATCCCGGCCTGCCTCGCGATCGCCGCAATGATCTCAGGACGGCGGCTGGCATTCGCAACTGCCGCCCTGGTACTGTTTGTGGGCTGTAGTGTACCCATCTTGCAGTTGTGGGCCGACACGACGAACCCCCTGAACCTTCGGCTCTTCTACCTGCCAATGATGCCCCTGGCCGGACTGCTGGCGCTGGGAGGCTGGCGATCCGCCGCACCGGCACTGCTGGTGTTCGCGCTCCCGCTGGCCGAAATTCGGACCGACTACCAAGGTGCCTGGCAACAGTGTGAAGCCCTGCACGGCGCGATCCGGACCTCGGCGACAGCCGAATTGAACTTCGTGGCCGACCTGCCGTCGGTCAACCAAGGTGGCACCGCACTGCAATTCCACCTCGGCGTCGATCGCCTCACGCGGGAGCCCTTTGCGGAGTCCAAAAAGGCGGTCTACGCCCTGCGGCCCCTGAACCAGAACCCAGAGTCCTGGTCCCTACCGTACGGAGCTGCCCGTGCCATGCCGTTCGGGGCCACATTCGGAGCTAAAGGTCTCGACATCCTCCCGAGCACAGCCGCACCGAAGACAGCAAACCTCGAACTCCGACTCGACGGCCCGGAGATGCTCAGCAATGAGGTCCTCGATCAGATCGTCAAGAACTACCAGGCAAAACTGCAGGGTAAGCCCACCACCGGACAAGATCCCGTCCTGACACTGCTCGGCCAGCGCGGCAAGCGCTACCGCGTCACCATCCTGACGGCGAACGGCTATCTGACCACCTTCCTCGATGACACTGCGAAGAAGGACTCCCAAGACGGGCGCATCGAGGTCGGACCGATCCTGATGGGCAAGCTCAGCAGCTCTGATGGCCCGGTCCTCGGCGATCTGCTGCAGCGCGCGACCGCGCTAGACCTGAGCTGTCGGTTTCCCATCCTCGTCGAGGCGGATCTACGTCCCGACGCGAGCAGCAACGATGCGGACTTTCAGGCAACGCACGCCAACCAACGACCACTCTGGGTCAAGATCGACCGTTTGTTTGCCAACTGGTGGCCGAACTAGAGCACCGAGGTGTCTGCAAAGGCCAGGTAGATCAGCAGGACGACAACGATCAATCCGAAGCCGAGCGGCTTCGCGCCACGCCACGGGGTCATGTCCACCAGTCCGGACGCGCGCTGCACCCAGGGCTCCGACCGAGGGAACACCATGCCGAGGATCAACATCAAGAGCACCAACCCCGCGAACACCACGCCCAGGAAATGGAAGGTGTGCATCGGGAAGTCCGGTTGACCGACCCCGAACACGAAGTAGCCCAACCCGATCGCGAGCAGCCCGGTGAGCAGCGCCAACTTGGCTGCAACCGCCGGCACCCGGCGGAAGGTGAGTCCGACCAGCACCACCGAGAAGATCGGGATGAAATACAGGGCATTCATCGTCTGCAGGTACTGAAAGATGCTCTTCTGGCCCTGTAGCAACGGAGCGACGATCATCGCTACGACGGCGATCAAGGCGCCGAGAGCCTTGCCAGAACGGATCAGGCGCTGGTCATCCGCCTGCCGGGCGAGTTGCTTGACGATTCCGAGGCTGATGAGGGTCGCGGTGCTGTTCAGGGCCGAGTTGAAGGAACTCAGGATCGCACCGACCAACACCGCCGCGAAGAATCCTACCAGAGGCGTCGGCAGCACATCGTTGACCAGCGTGCCGTAGGCCTGGTCGTTGGCAATCCCACGGTCCGCGTAGAGATGGAATGCAATGACCCCTGGCAGCACCAGGATCAGGGGTGCCAGCACCTTGAGGACTCCGGCATACAGCACGCCTTTTTGCCCCTCGGCAAGCGAGCTGGCACCAAACGTCCGCTGGATGATCTGCTGGTTGGTAGTCCAATAAAACAGGTTGAGGAGCAGCACTCCCGTGAACAGGGTGCTGAAAGGCACGTCCTGCTCAGCGGTCCCCAGGGAGTTGAACTTCTCCGGGTGTGCCTCGCGCAGCTTGGCAAAACCAGCCAGGGCACCGCCCTCTTCCCCACCGACCAGATCCAGTCCCAGCCACGCGATCATCACGCCACCGACCAGCAGACCGAACCCATTGAGCGTATCCGAGATCGCGACGCTACGCAGCCCACCGAAGATCGCATAGACCGATCCGACGATCCCGATGAACCACACCGAACCGGTGATCAGGGTGCCCCGCCCTACGCCGGTCATCGACTGCAAGTCGAGCACGTCGACCAACCCGGTGGCACCGGTGTAGAGAATCATCGGCAGCAGGATCGCAGCGTAGGCTAAAACGAAGACCACCGTCGTGATCATGCGCGTACCACCGTCGAAGCGTTCTTCCAGGAACTGTGGGATCGTCGCGATGCCGCTACGCAGATACCGCGGCAGGAAGTACAGCGCCATCGCCACCAACGACATCGCTGCGATCACCTCCCAGGCCATCACGCAGATGCCGTTGGCGTAGGCGGCACCGTTCAGCCCGACGAGCTGCTCGGTCGACAGGTTGGTGAGCATCAGCGAACCAGCGATGTAGCCGCCGGTCAGCGCCCGACCCGCAAGAAAGTAGCCTTCCGCACTGGCCCCGGCCCCGTGGGCGCGCGTCATCCGCCAGGTCACCAGCGCCACCAGGCCAGTACAGAAGAGAAACGAGCCGATGGTCAGAAAACCCATGGCCGCAGCGTCGCAAATTCCAGCGGCAAGACAAGCCAAGATCAGCAACGGCCGCCTGACAAATCGGGTTCGCCCTGACGCCCACCAGGGCCGCCCTACGCTTACTCCGGCTCCAACTGGCCCTTCGCCATTGAATTCCCCCGGGTGAATCGTCGATAACCCAAGTCAATGGCGATCAATCTCAAGAGCCGAGGTGTGCTGGCCCTGAAGGGCATGGCGATGGGAGCAGCTGACGTCGTGCCCGGCGTATCTGGCGGCACCATCGCATTCATCGCCGGTATCTACGAGGAACTGATCCGCTCGCTCCAGTCGATCAACCTGGCGAGCCTGCGCAAGCTGTTCAAGGACGGCGTGCCCGCGTTCTGGAAGCACATCAACGGCGGCTTCCTGCTACCACTGTTCCTCGGGGTCGGGATCAGCATCGTATCCCTGGCAAAGGGCATCAGCTACCTGCTCGCAAACCACCCCGAGTTGCTGTGGTCGTTCTTCTT
>JAYZDB010000158.1:0-16462 GCA_036338025.1 Planctomycetota bacterium | reverse complement strand
CCGAGTTTGGGGCCCTGGCGCCGGGGTTCTCGAACCGCAATCCAGGCCAGCACGGCGTGGATTTCTGCTTCCCAAGCCAGGACTGCGTAGCCTACTTCGCCAGTCAAGGTATGGGTTTGATCCGCCTGCCCATTTCGTGGGAGCGGCTCCAACCTAGTCCAATGGGCGCGCTCAATCCGAAATACACCAACAAGATCCTGCAGTTCCTGGCACGCGCCGAAACGCACAAATGCAGGGTCGTCCTCGACCTTCACAATTACGGTCGCTACCGAGAGGAAGGCACCGGCGTCGTCCTCGAGCACGTTGTCTCAGCCACTACAAGCGGTGATCGCAAGATCAGCGCACTGGATCTGGCAGACCTGTGGGTCCGGGTATCGCGGCTCGTCAGTGATCACCCCGCCCTCCACGCCTATGGACTGATGAACGAACCTCATGACATGGGGTCTGGGGACTGGCACTCCACATCAAACCAGGTCGTCGCCGCCCTACGCGCAGACGGCGATCACAACTGGATCTGGGTCGCCGGCGACGGTTGGTCCAAGGCCCACCGTTGGGATCAGGACAATCCGAAACACCCCTGGGTGTCAGACCGACTGAATCGGATTGCCTACGAGGCTCACGTCTACTTCGACTACGATTCCAGCGGACGCTACCAACGATCCTTCGCCGAAGAACAAGAACTGGATCCCGAGATCGCACAACGCGGCGTAAGTCGAATCGCACCGTTCATCAACTGGTGCAAGGGCAACAAGGTCACTGGTGTGGTCGGGGAGTACGGCATTCCCTGGAAGGAGTCGGGGTGGTTGCCGGTCCTGGACGATTTTCTCCTGGAGATGCGGCGCCACGGCATGACTGCTTGCGCATGGGCAGGTGGGGACATGTGGGGCGACTACGAACTCTCCCTGGAGCCACGCAACGGCCGCAACGCCTCCCCTCTTGAGTTGATCCTGAAGCACTCCCGAGTGAAGGCAAACAACTGATCGGCGGCCTAGGACGCCTCTCAGGGGCTGTGGGACCCGATTCCCAGCCAGCAGCACCACTCAAGTCCAAACCTGACCAGAGTCGATAATCGAGATGTCATGAAGCCGGACCGGAAAGCTCGACACCGTGGGCTACACAAACCCGCCAGACGATCGAGGCCCAGGGTCGGACCCAGCCCGCTGGTTCCCCTGCGCAAGGTACCGCGTATGCCGCGCTGGATCACCGTCGCAGGCTTGGAGTTCGGCACGGACAAACCCGGATTCAGTAACGAGTCCCCCGGCCAGCTCGGAACAGACTACTTCCTCAACCGACAGCGTACCTTCGATGCCCTGGCGCGCGCGAACTTCGAGGGCTTCCGCATCCCGTTCCGATGGGAACGTATCCAACCAATTCTCGGAGGCCCGCTCGATCCGGATAGTGTGCAACACCTGCGCCTACTCCTGACTCTCGCACAGAAATTTGGTGCCAAGGTGCTGCTCGATCTACACAACTTCGGCAGCTACACCAAAGTCATCGATGGCGTTCCAACCAGCTGCGCTCTCGAATCGGATACCAGTGGTCAGGTCGAGTTGGACGCCGAGGACTTCGCAGACCTGTGGGCGCGTATCGCATACGCCATGAGTGGGCTGCCCGGCGTCGCCGGCTACGCATTGATGAACCAACCGCATGACCTACCCGATGGTTCCTGGGTGCACGCCTCCCAGGCTGCCGTCGATGCCATCCGCAGCGAGGGGGATCGCACTCCGGTCTACGTGGCTGGCGAATCCTGGTCACGGTCATCGGATTGGAAGTCTGCCAATCCAAGTGCGCCCTGGATCGCGGACCCGCTGAACCGCGTCATCTACGAGGCTCACTGCTTTCTCGACCAGGACGGAACCGGCGAATATCGCCAAACCTACGCCGAGGAACTCGCCGCTGATCCAAAGTTGAAAGACCGGTCGAGAACCAGGCTGAAACCCTTCCTGAGCTGGCTCAAGGAAGGCAAAGCCACCGGCCTGATCGGGAAATTCGGCGTGCCATCCAACGATCAAGACTGGTCGGCGCTGCTGTCCAGCATGTTGGTAGATCTCGACGAGGCCAATGTGCAGTCCATCTGGTGGGCCGCCGGCGAACAGTGGGGAACCCATCCCCTATCGCTGCAACCAGGCCGTGCCAGCGACACCCCCCCACCCGCCTACGTCGAATTGTTCCGCGACTAGCGCCGCCCCGATTCTCTACAAGGGGACATCGGCCCAACCGCGGGTGCCATCCCATCGCCGTGCCACCTCAGGGTGCAAGACCAGGGTCACCGGCTGGAACACCTCGAGACAGGTTACGGGGCTCCGCACCGGCGTTGCGACTCCTGACGTCACCCTGCTCCATCCGACGGTATATCCACCCCAACGTATACCGCGAGGTATTTGTGTACTGGCGCATCGGGATCTCAAATCCCCGCCCCAACGGCGACCTTGATCCATAGAATCAAACGAGTTGGCAATCCGAAGTCTGGACTGCTCTCCCCACCCACCTCGGTCCCACCCGTCCTACATCAAGTCCTACCATGCGCGCAATCTCACTTCTCGCCGTGACCCTCTGGCTGACGGGCACTGTCACCTCGCAAGACGTTATCTATTACCCGTTCCTTACCGGTTCCGGCACCACGGTAACCAACCTCGGCAGTGGCCCCGCCACCGGCACGTTGGCGACTACGAATACGACCAACTCCGGCTGGACCACCGGAAAGTTTGACAACGCTCTTGCCGGTGTCGATGCCGCCGGCACCGGTTCATGGGTCAACACAGGCTACACAGCCGCGGTCACCGGGAGTTTCACGGTGGCTTTCTTCATGAAGGAGAGCTTCCCGGTCGCCAACACCTTGTCCTACCAGATCTCCGGACGCGGCAGCTTCCGGATGTTCACCGGCGGGGTGGCCTACGAAGCGCTGTACTTGCGGGCCTGGGGCGGCGCACCCGCCGACCTCATCCTACGGGGACCCAGCAACCAGATCGGAGGGCAGCCCTATATCAACCTGCGGGCCAAGGCAGCCATGGGCTGGGTGCATATCGCGCTGGTCGTCGACGCCACCGCGATGGTGGCGACCTACTACGTCGATGGCTCACCATTCAGCACCACCCCGATCACGGCGCCTGCCAACATACTCGCCGGCAGCGCCTTCATGGTCGGAATGCACACCTCGGCGGGCCTTCGCAGCAACCAACACCTGGACGATTTCCGGTTCAGTACCAACGCCGTCCCGCCCCACCAGATCCAGGCCTGGGCCAGCGCGAAACTGGTCGCGACCACGACCGAAGTCTCCATCGCAGCCACCGGCGCGCAGGGGCTCCAGATCGATGCAGGAAACACCGCGGTGAACCAGTATTGGATCTTCGCATCGGTGACCGGCACCTGGCCGGAACTGCCGCTGAGCGGCGTGAGCATCCCACTGGTGCCTGACGTCTTCACCACCCTCGCGATGGACTTCGTGAACACCCCGGTATTTCAGAACTATCGGAGCGTAATGGCCAACGGGACAGGCAGAGCGACGTTCCAACTCCCGGCCAACACGCCGGCAGCCTCTATCGGCGTCACCATCTATCAGGCGGCGTTGATCTATGCATTCAACGGAAACATCCTCGACGTCACCAACGCGATCCCGACCAAGATCGTCCAGTAGTACGTAGGGAACGCGCAGACGTTCGTGCAACGAACATCTGCGCGTTCCCCAAATACCAGAGCTACTTGTCGCCGCGCAGCTGCGCGAGCATCGATTCGTATCGGCTCACCCGCGGAGCGAAGCCGGGCTGGTTCGAGGCCTGCGCCTTGAACTTCTCTAGTGCTTGCGCCAGCAAGGCTTCGTCCTTGTTCTGGAACGCATAGCCCATCACCCCCATCAGGATCGACAGGGCAGTCCGGCCACTGGGAAACAAGCCGGACCGATAGAAGTCGAGGTTCAAGCCCTGATAACGCCGGGTGTACTCCTTGCGATCCAACCCAGCGGACAATTCTTTCGACAATCGACGGCGCAGTTCATTGTACTGGATGTCGATCATGAGTTGGTCAGCCTTCTTCTGCAGACTCTGCGGCATCTCCTTACGCAGACCGGCGAGCTTCAGGGACCCCAGCGCAAAATCGTAACGAGCGAGCTCCAGATCGGCGACGAACAGGTGTTGGACCGCGACCTTGTCACCTGATGCGGCCTTGCTCCGAAGCACCATGTAGGCCCTGGCCTTGTCAGCAGTCGTCTGGATTTCCGGGATCACCCGGCTGCCAGCGTGCTTGGCGCACAAGCCACCCTCGGCGTCGAGGAACGCCAGCGTCGGGAAACCGGTAAAGCCCTTGGCGCGGAACAGTCCCTCGTGCTCACGACCTTCGAGGCGTGTGGAGATGTGCAGGTAGAGCACGTAGTTCTTGCTCCACTCCGTGAAATCCGCGCTGGAGAACAGACCGTTCTCCACCCTGGTGCAGGGGCCTCAAGGAGCATAGCTACGGGTGAAGTAGGCAAAGACCTGCTTGCCGCTCTCCTGCGACGCTTGCAGCGCCTTTTCGTAGTCCAGATTCCACGCTGCGTTCTTGATCCACGCACCTTCGAGCTTCTTTGTGAAGCGTTGCTTCAGTTCCGGCTGAGTCGGAGGCTTGCGAGAACCACCGCTGGCAGTCAGCTTGACGGCGCGGACCAGCTTCTTCTTCGGCGGATTCTTGTTCTCCTGCCCCTGTACCATCACGGGCATGAGCAGGGCAGCAGTCGCGCCCAACAGGGCGAAACCAAGAGATTTGCAGTGGTTCATATCGTGTACCTTCCTGGGGTGATCGGGAGATCGGGAAGTCTGCGGGACCCGAAGACCCCGTGCAAGCCCTGCATGAGTATCGAGACAGGTGATCAGACGGGATGGCAGGCCCGGTGTCCCTAAGTCCTGGAAGGCGAGATCTCAAGGGCTTCGGGCAAGCCGGCAACCGACGACCGGCTGGGGCAAGGAAAGGTCAACCCAGGGCCCGGTCTGGTGGCCTGGAATCTCCCCTGGCGGATGCCCTTTCCAGCTGAGATGGCACTACACTCCGATGCCATGCCACAAGACAGGACTGACGGGCTGGAGCGCCTCGGTACAGCTCTCGATCTCTACGCTAGTTGGGACGAATCAGAAGACGAGTCTTGGGCCCAGTTCCTGGTACGGCACGAGGATTACCGGGACCTTCTCGAACAGGTCGCGGACGGGTATCGCGATTCGGCGTTGACCTTGTCGCCAGACAGTTCGTCGCAACAACCGGGCAAGCAATCCGGCTCTGCGATGGCCGGGCGCCAACTCGGTGATTTCCGGATCGTGCGGGAACTAGGCCGCGGCGGCATGGGAGTGGTCTACGAAGCACAGCAGATCTCTCTCGATCGCCGCGTCGCGCTGAAGGTTCTGGTAGGAGACCACTTGGTGGACCCAGTGTGGATCGCACGATTCAAGCGCGAAGCTGCGACCATCGCCAAGCTCAACCACAACAGCATCATTTCGGTGCTGGCTGTCGGCTCCGAGGATGGCCTGCACTACTTCGCAATGGAGTTGATCGAGGGCGCCGCCCTCAACAAGGTGTTCGAGACTGTACGCACACAGGAACTCGCATCCCTCACCGGCTCCTCGATCGAACTGGCGGTGCGCCATGCAGGTCTCGACGATAAGCCCACACAAGGTGACTCAGAATCATCAAATGCATCGCATGCCTGGCAACGAGGCTACATCGAGACCCTGGTCGAGTTGATTGCCCAGGTTGCAGAAGCTCTCCAACACACCCACGACTCCAACGTAATCCACCGGGACGTGAAGCCAGGCAACATCCTGGTCCGCCTCGATGGACGCGCCGTGCTCACCGACTTTGGTCTCGCCCGAGAAGAAGGGCTGCCCTCGATGACCCACACGGGACAATTCGCAGGGACGCCTTACTACGTCTCGCCAGAACAGGCCCTGGCCCGCCTGAAACACCTCGACCACCGCACCGACATCTACTCGCTCGGCGCGACACTCTACGAACTAGTCACCTTGAGGCGGCCGTTCGACGGCGACAGCACCCACGAGATCCTGCAGCGCATCATCTCTGGGGACCCGACGGATCCACAGAGGGTAAATCGTCACCTTCCTGCCGATCTCGCCGCGGTCATCTTGAAGGCGATGGAAAAGACGCCGGCCCACCGATACCAGACGGCGACAGAAATGGCAGCCGATCTACGAGCATTCCTCAACTACCGACCGGTGGTCGCCCGCCGTCCAAAGGTCTTGCACCGCATCAGCCGGTGGGCGCGCAGGGAACCGATGCGGGCAGCACTCGTCGCAGTCATTGGAGTGACTGTCCCAGTGGTAACCGGACTCACCGGCTACACCCTGGCAAAACAAACTGCGATCGAGGCGGGCGAAGGAGCTCTGCTCTCGAGCGAACTTGACGGACTCTTCGTGCGAGCGCACATCGCTCTCGAGTCCTACAAATACGAAGAGGCGCGTCGACTCTTCGACCAGGTCCTCAAACTGAAACCGGACCACGTAGAAGCAATAGCTGGCATCGCGACGACGCTCAGCATGAAGGCCGGCAGGACCGGAGCCGACAAGGAGGCATTGCTCAAGGAGATTCTGGCGATCATCGACACTGATCCCGAACTCCTCAAAGACTCCGTCGCACTGGGTCAACTCAAGGCAGACACCTTGAAGCGTCTCGGAAGGCATGATGAAGCAAAAGCCCTGGCGTCCGGGCTCGGCCCGCTACGCACGCCCTTTGACTTCTACAACGCGTCACGCCTGAAATTGCTCTACGGAAAGAGCGGTAGTAGGCGGCACTCGATGACGCGAGCGCTCGATCTGGCGCTGGTTGCGGTGATGACTTCCGGACAGAGCCGGCCGCTATTTCACTTCAACGTCGCCACGACTGCACGTTATGCCAATGACAACGACAAACTGGAGTGGATCTCGCACGCAATGCGCCAGCTGTGGCCCGATGCGCCAATCGTGCGCTATTTGATCGGAGTTGGATCAGCTGACCATGATCCCACTAAGTCGATACGGATCTTCGAACAACTGATCAAGGAGATCGAAGACGGCGACACCGAGTACGCGTGGATGGACAGATATCTGAAATTTCACCTCGGATTCGCGAAGGAACAGAACAAGGAACTCAAGGAGGCGATCACCCTCTACCGTCAGGCGCTTCCGCACATGCCCAACAGTACCGATTGCCGGTTCTTCCTGGCCCGGGCCCTGGCGGCCACCGGTAAGGCAGCCGAGGCCCAGAAGGAACTCCGCGAAGGGATCAAACAGCAACCCAAGCAGCAGCGCCTCTACGTCCTCCTCAGCCACCTCCTTGCCGAAGGCGGCGACTTGGAAGCGGGACTGGCAATGTGTGAGACCGGACTCACACAACTTCCTGGCGAATTGCACTTATTGGTACTCAAGGGCATGACCCTCGGGAGGCTTCAGCGTTTCAAGGAGAGCGCCAAAGTACTCCAGCAGGTGCTGAAGATCGCTCCGGACAACGTCTTTGCATTGCACAACAGTGCCACGCTGCTCGCCAAGCAGGAGAAGTTCGAACAGGCCAGAGATCTCTACGTTCGAGCAGCGGAGATCCAGCCCCGCAACGGCTTCCCCTGGTACAGCGCAGGACTGTGCGACCTCCGACTCAATGAAATCGAACGCGCTTCCCGATGCTTCCGGAAAGCGCTCCAGCATCAACCCGACCACCAGCCCAGTCACGACAAGTTGGTAGGGATCCTGCAACAACAGGGTCGAAGTAAGGAGGTTGAAGCGGAACTCGCCCGCTTTCGTAACGCACCCAAGTCAACCAATTCCACTATGGTAGTGCCGATCAAGTAGCCGTCGTATCCCGTGGACAACCGTAGCCGGTGAGCCTTCGCCACCGTCAGCGGCTGACCACTGATCGCTATGATCGGCACCCCCCTCCCACGATGTCGGACCCACCCTCAGAGACGATGAACCTGTTGCTGCGCTGGCACAGTGGCGACCGGTCCGCGATCGATCAGTTGATCGCACGAGATCTACCGTGGATTCAACAGCAAGTCCGGAAGCGGCTTGGACCAGCGCTGCGCATGAGGGGGGACACCGAGGACTACATGCAGGACGCCATGATCGAGGCCCTGAAGTACTGCCCACGATTCGTCTCCCGCTCGCAGTCCAGGTTCCGGAACATCATGGCGCGCATCATAGAAAACGTCCTGCGCGACAAGAACCGATGGCACCAGGCTCGCCGCCGCGCGATGAGCAAAGAGCGCCGGATTCCGAGTGATAGCGTACTCGACCTGGACCCACCCAATGAATCGGTCACGCGTCCGAGTGAAGGGGCTCAACAGAACGAACGGGAGTTGTGGGTTCGGCTCGCATTGGAGTTCTTGCGGCCCGATGACCGAAAGGTCATTCTCATGAGGCAGTGGGAAAGCAAATCGTTTGCTGAAATTGCGGAAGAACTCGGGATCACCGCGGAAACAGCCCGCATGCGATTCCACCGGTCCTTGCCCCGACTCGGTCGTAAGATCATGGAACTACGCGCCAACCGCACAGCGGCGTCAGACTGACGACAGTCGCGAAAACCGCCGGCGGACAGGGCTTCGCCCCTGCGGGATGTCCGCGTGGCACCAAAAACGCCGCCGAGATACCACTCGATGCAGGCACGACAAGTTCGGGCCCCGAAGCTACAATTGTCCCTGTCGCTTCCATGCCCACGAATCCCCTTCCCGTGCATTCCAATCCCAAGGGCCCCGTGCTCGGATGGAATTTACCCGCAATCCTCGACGACGCGTGCACACGCCGGCCAAACCCACGGGCATTGAATCAGCGCAAGGATGATGGTTGGCACGCAATCTCAAGTCTGGAATTCCAGAGTGCCGCCAATCAGATCGCCGCTGGGCTATCTAGTCTGGGCTTCGAGCGTGGCGACCGGGTGGCGATGCTCATGCGTAGTGACGCAATCTTCGCGATCACCGACATGGGATGCCTCATTGCTGGCTTGATCGACGTCCCGATCTACCCATCGACCGAGCCGTCAACCTGCAGATTCCTCCTGGACGAGACCGAGTCGGGCCTGCTGTTTGTCAGTGATGCCACGATGCTCGAACCCGTCGCCGAGCATTTGCACGGACTCGACACCCTACGCTACGTCGTGTTGACAGATCACCCCAGGGGGTCTGCCCTCCCCACCGTTCTGGATCCGATCGAAATCCTCGATCTGGAATCCCTGCAAGATCGTGGACGGTTGCTTCTCGAGGACAAACCAGACCTGCCGACAAAGCAACGTGCGGACATCAAACCCTCCGATCTGGCAACCATCATCTACACCTCCGGAACGACGGGGCGGCCCAAGGGCGTAATGCTCACCCACGAGAATCTGTCGTCGAATGGCCTGACCGGCTTCGCAGAACTTCACGACGTCCACGAATCAACCAGCGAGACCTTCATATCATTCTTGCCGCTTGCGCATGTGTTTCAGCGTTCGCTGCACTACTCCTTCGTCCACAACGGTGGGCCGATCTACTTCTGCGACCCGACAGAAATCGGCGAACTCCTGCAAGATGTCCGCCCCACGATATTCGCCACAGTTCCACGGGTGCTCGAACGCCTGCAGGAGCGGGTCCGTTTCACCGGTGCGCAACTCACTGGCTTCAGTCGCCTGGTGTTCCGCTGGGCGCTCGGACTGGCGTCGCGATTTCAGCTCGGTGATCCGCCGCGTGGGTTGTACGGACTGCAGATGCGACTGGCAGACAAACTGGTGTTCTCAAAGTGGCGAGCAGCGACCGGTGGACGGATTCGATACATCATCTGCGGCGGCGCACCGCTCGATCCAAGCATCACGAATTTCTTCGCTGCCGCCGGCATGATGCCGCTGCAGGGCTACGGGCTGACTGAAACCAGCCCTGTGATCACATTCAATCGGCCTCACAACAACCGCTCAGGCACTGTCGGCGAGCCGCTGCCCGGCGTCGAAGTACGCCTGGGCGACGACGGAGAGGTGATGGCACGCGGCCCCAACGTAATGCAGGGTTACTACCTACGGCCCGAGGAGACCACCGCCGTCCTGGATGAGGAAGGCTGGTTCCGCACTGGCGATCTGGGAGAATTTGACCAGCACGGACACCTGCACATCACCGACCGCAAAGACAACCTGTTCAAGCTCTCCACCGGCAAGTATGTCACTCCACAACCGTTGGAGACCCGTTTGATGGCCGAGTCGCTGGTCGGCGAAGCCGTCGTAATCGGTGCTGGTCACAAATTTGCCGCCGTCCTGATCTTCCCGAACCAGGACAACCTACGCACGTGGGCCGCCCTGCACGACCTGGATACGAGTATCGGACCCGAGGACCTGATCAAAGAACCCCGGGTCTTGGCCCGGTATCAACGCCTGGTCGATCACGCCAACCGCGGTATTCCCGAGTGGTCCACAATCAAGTGTTTCCGACTGGTTTTGGCAGACCTCAGCATCGACAACCAACTGCTGACGCCGACCCTCAAGATCCGCCGACGCAAATTGCACGAGGTCTTTGCAGACGAAATCGAGCTGCTCTACAGCACCGCACCGGAGAAATAACGTGACCCTACAAGACAAGACGCTCTTCATCACCGGCGCGAGTCGTGGGATCGGCAAGGCAATCGCACTGCGAGCCGCCGCCGATGGCGCCAATATCGTGGTCGTTGCCAAGACCGTTGAACCACATCCGCGTCTACCCGGCACAATCCATACGGCGGTCGAGGAAATCGAGTCCGCTGGTGGCCGTGGACTGGCTTGTCAGGCAGACATCCGGGACGAAGCCGCTGTGCAGGCAGCGGTCGACGCTGCGGTCGAGACGTTCGGCGGCATCGATATCCTGGTCAATAACGCCAGCGCGATCAGCATGACAGGCACCCTGCAAACGCCGATGAAACGCTTCGACTTGATGCACCAGATCAACGCCCGGGGATCGTTCTTGTGTGCACAGCTCTGCATCCCACATATGCAAAAGGCCAGTAACCCTCACATCCTCAACATGTCGCCACCACTCAACATGCACGCCAAGTGGTTCAAGAACCACGCCGCCTACACACTGGCAAAGTACTCGATGAGTGTATGGGTGCTCGGCATGGCAGCCGAATTCGCCAAGCAGGGGATTGCCGTGAACGCCCTTTGGCCGCGCACAGTGATCGACACGGCAGCTGTCCGAAATCTGCTTGGCGGCGAGGCCCTGGCCAAGGCGGCACGAACAGACCGGATCGTCGCCGATGCAGCGTATGTCATCTTGACGCGCGACAGTCGTGAGTTCACCGGCAACTTCTGCGTCGATGAGTCTGTTCTGAAGGAGGCGGGCGTGACGGACTTCGAGCAATATGCGGTCTGCCCGGGAGCACCATTGGTCGATGACTTCTTCCTCGACTGAGGGCCGACTGCTCGGTGCGGCACTGGCTGCGTTCGTAGCCCTGCTGGGCACGTCCATGTTGTGCTACCCGGGCGGTGACTGCTTCGATGCCAGTGGCACCCACTACCGCTTCTGGCAGAACTTCCTCTGCGACCTGCTACTCGTTCAGGCAATGAACGGGCAAGCCAATCTCGATGGGTCGATACTCGCGGCGCTCGCCGCATTTTTACTGATGGTGTTCGGGTTGACACCGCTCTGGTGGCGCACACGCACCTGGCAAAATCTAACCCGGATCGCAGGGGTACTTTCGACAGCGTTCTCGCTGTTGATGTGCGCGCAGGTCATCTTCGACCTCCCCATCACCCACGCAGTAGTCACACTGTTGTTCGGTGGATTCGGAGTCATAGCGAGTTTCGCGGTGTTCCTCGATTCCTGGCGCGACCCTGCTACGCCGGCAACCGTCGCATGGACGGGCACTCTGGCGTTGGCATCTGCCATTGCCGGTGCGATCCTCTACGGATGCACCAAATGGGGTGGCGTGGCGGCGATGCACTGGTTGCCAGGCGTACAAAAGGCCGTGTTGAGCCTCAGCCTGCTGTGGTTGGCGGCGGTGGCAAGCGATCTATCCTCCAGAACACGGTCTTCGCGAGTAGCCTGATCCAGGCCTGACCCCCAACAGACCCGCAATCCGGCTACGGGGCCTGTATCGGCTGGCTTCAACATCGCGAGCTCATCGCGGTGCAAGATCGCAAAAATCTGTCGCCGAACCGCGGGGATTCAGACCAGATCTCGGGCTATGCTTCCGCCAACTGCATGCGGACTCTACCTAGACTTACGTACGCTGGGGTCTTCCTCCTGGCCTCCTCTGTCATCCTGCTGCAGATCGCTCTCACGAGGGTCTATGCGATCATGCTCTGGCACCACTTGACCTACATGGTGGTGTCGATCGCGCTGCTGGGATTCGGGGCATCCGGCAGCCTCCTGACCGCATTTCGTCGCAAGCGCGAGGAACCGCCGTTCGGATCGCTGTGCGGTTACACCCTGGCTTATGGCCTGAGCATCGTCTTGGCGTTTGGGGCCATGCGGCTGATCGAGATCGACAGTCTTCGGTTGTGGGAAGACAAGAGCAACCTGTTTGCCTTGTTCCTGCTCTACTCGATCACCGCGGTGCCATTCCTGTTCGCGGGTCTGGCCCTCGGCACCGCCCTGACCTGTTTCGTTCGGCACGTCAACAAGCTCTACTTCTTCGACCTGCTCGGATCTGGAATTGGCGGTGCCGCCAGTGTCATCATCCTCTCTAACTACGGCGGATCGGCGACAATCGTGATCTCCGCATCCATCGCCCTCCTCGCCAGCTTCTTGCTGGCATTCTCAGCCAGCAAACTGCACCGCTTCGCAGGATCGATCGGCCTCGCCTTTGGCCTGCTGGCATTTGTGCTGTTCTCCGGCGTGGGCAAGGGTCTCGGTATCCCACACGTTGAATGGCACCCGCCCTTCGCCGCTGGCAAAGCAGAGTTCGCTGGCGAAGATCTATCGCTGTTCGACCGGATCTACTCCGCCACCGCAGAGGTCGAAATCGGTCCCGAGCACACCGGTATGCTGACCCACGGCGGAAACGTCGGGCTGGAAGGCGAGCGGTTGCTGGATGTCCGAACCGTTGGTCAAGACGGAACAGCGCCGACCTTGCTAGTCAAGGGCGCTGGCTCATTGGTAGGGAAGCCCTTCGTCAACAAGGTCCAGTCAGCAAGTGCTCTGGTCTGTTATCACGCTCGCGGCGCTGTGGAGCCTGACGTACTTGTCATCGGAGTAGGTGGCGGTATCGACGTCATGGTTGCCCTGACGTCAGGTGCGCGTAGCGTGACCGCTGCGGAAATCAACACCGCCATGGTCGAGATGGTCACGAATCGTTTCGACGATTATCTGGACGGACTGTTTCGGCCTGGTGCCCACGACTACTCCGACAAGCTGAGCTTGGTAACTGCGGAAGGACGCTCGTTCGTCCGTACGCAGTCTAGGGAATACGACATCATCCAGATGAGCGGGGTCGATTCCTTCACCGCCCTGAGCACTGGCGCATACACGCTGTCCGAGGCGTACCTCTACACCACAGAGGCCGTCATGGAGTTCTACGACCACCTGAAGGACGGCGGCTACATCAACTACTCCAGGTTCATCCTGTCCAGCCCCCGCAAACCGCGAGAGACACTGCGTCTGGCCAACATCGCATGCTCAGCACTCGAGCAACTCGGGATCGACAATCCGCAGTCCCATCTGCTGGTCTTCCAGGGTCAGGATTGGGCCTCGACGATGATCAAGAAGGGCCCTTTCACGCGGGCCGAAGTCGATGCCCTGAAGAAGTACGCAAACAAGCAGGGATTTCTCGGTCTTCTCTACAACCCCCTGCTCAAGCCCGGGGAGGAGCCCCAATCGGAAATCCCCTACCTCGACCTGACTCGGAACGTACCCGCCTACTCCGAGACCCTGGTGCGCCAGTTCATGCCACCCGGGGCAACCGAGAAAATGGCGATGATCAAGCGACACCTGATCCGAGGCTATCCAGATGTGTTGCGCAGCGACGAAGCGGCAGTACGTAAAATTGCATCCGAGATCGCGGCGGCATTTCCGGCTAACGAGAGACCTGCGATGGAAGCGGGGGCAACCAAGATGTTTGCCGATCTCTACGTCCAAAGTGTCCTGCCAGCCAAGCAACGTTTTGCCGAAACCGCCAAGGTCTTTCACTCCCTGTTTGCAGGTGATGCGGTAGCACGCCGGGACTTCGTCAGTCGCTACGAGTACGACATTTCGACCTGCACCGACGATCGTCCGTTCTTTTTCAACTACTACCGCTACTCACAGCTCTGGGATGCACTCGCAGACCCGGACAGCTCTAGCAAGAGTATCGGGAGCTTCACACCCGACATGCCGGTCGGCCACATTGTGCTGTTCGCCTCCTTGATCCAGATCACACTGCTGGCGGCGCTCCTGATCTTCCTGCCGCTATGGCGGTTACGATCTAGTGGGGTCAAGACAGATGGGACGTGGCGCTACTTCCTGTTCTTTGCAGCACTCGGGATGGGGTTCATGTTCATCGAAATCGTGCTGATGCAGAAGATGGTGATCTTCCTCGGCCACCCGATCTACGCCGTTTCGGTCGTACTGACCTCGCTGTTGTGCTCCGCTGGGGTCGGATCACTCCTGGCTGGTCGGGTGCAGAGCCTGTCGCGCCGCCATCTCACGGTTCTGGCTGCGGTGGTCGTAGGCCTGGTGATCGCGGTATGCGTCCTGATGAACTTCGTGATGCCCTTGCTACTCGGCTTCTCCCTGCCGGTGCGGATCTCGGCTGTGGCATTGCTGATCGCGCCGCTGGGTCTCGCTCTGGGCATGCCGTTCCCGACCGGCATGCGCATCGTCGAAGCCAATTGCCCGGAACTTCTGCCGTGGTGCTGGGCAATCAACGGGTTCCTTTCGGTCTTCTCCTCCGTGTTCTGCATCGTCACCAGCATGGTCATCGGTTTTTCCCTGGTCCTGGTGATCGCGGCGGTCGTCTACGGGGTCGGGTTCTATGCCCTGCATCCCCAGGTTTCGACGCCAGTCGAGGAGAAGCCCGCTCTCTGAATCCGGTGGCAGACTGCCAGAACCAGGGCTGACCGCGTCCAGTCATCGGGAAGAGTCCCGCAAAAATCCGGGCAAAATGCGCTAGCATGGCCAGCGCATGCTGACAGTTCGGACACGCAATGAAACCTGCGCCCTTAGCTCAGCTATGACAGTTCCCCCCCGGCCTTATATACCATTTACTGGCGGCAAAATTACCCAACTACCGGCCATCGCAAGCTCTTGCGGCGCCCGGTCGGGGACGAGGCACCAGCGCCAAGGAGAGAGACTTTGTACGGACTGATCCATCGTGCAATTCGTGATTGCATCAAGGAAAATTACGGCAACGCTGCCTGGGAAAAAGTGCATAGGATTGCGAATACCAACGACTCGCATTTCGTGAGCTTGCAGTCGTTCCCCGATGACATCGCTTTCGGCATGGTCGCTGTCGCCTGCGACGCGATACCGATCAGCGCGGAGGAGTTCCTGCACACCCTCGGACGCCATTGGGTTCTAAAAACCGCCAAGGAGGAGTATGGCCCAATTCTCGATTTCGGTTGGCGGGACCTCCTGTCGTTTCTTCGAAACCTCGATGCGATGCACGAACAAGTCGCCATCTCATTCTCCAACCTACAGCAACCTTCGTTCGACATCACAGAGGACGAAGACGGAACAGCACTCCTACACTACAAGAGCCACCGAGAAGGACTGAGCGATTTCGTTATCGGGCTACTCTCTGGACTCAGTGAGCACTTCGGACAGCCCATCCACGTAGAGCAAGTAAATGCGAAAGCCGACGGTGACGACCACGATGTCTTTCGTATCGTAATGGAGACATGATCGATGCTGAGAAGATCTGCGAGCTGTTCCCGTTCTCCATCCAGATCGACTCGGATCTGAACATCGAGTTCCTCGGACGTTCGCTCGCAAAGCGGATTCCACAGGCCCAGGGGGTTCCTTTTGCAGACCTCTTCGACGTCCAGAGACTCGCCGAGGCATTCGATGTCGACTGGATCCGGCAGCGGACGGGACGGCCCGTCCTACTCGCCCTGACATCAATGGAGCTCACGCTCAACGGGGCCTTCCAGCAAGTCGGCGAAGGATTCGTGTTTTTCGGCGGGCCACGGATCGAAGACGTAGACCAACTCAACCCCCTGGGGTTGAGCATCGACGACTTCGCCGCCCATGACGGCATCATGAGCAACCTGTTCCTCTTGCAACAGATGAAGACAGCCTCCGATGAAGCCGTCTCGGCAGCCAAGAAGCTGGCAATGCAAGAGAGGCGCTACCGACAAATTGTCGAAGAATCCAACGACATCATCCTCATCACCGACAGGAACGGCCTCTTGATCCTGGCAAACCCTGCGGCGCACAAACTGCTGCAAATCGAACCTGGCGTCACCGTCATGAACTCGCTTCTGTTTGGTGACAGTACGGCGCGCTGGCGCGAGGCTAATTCCGGGCTGGATGCCGACCATTCTCACTGGGTCGAACTGTCTCTCCGTGGGCGTGGCGATTCGTCGGTCACCACGGAGGGACACCTTGTTCCCAGCC
>JAYZDB010000157.1:0-5217 GCA_036338025.1 Planctomycetota bacterium | reverse complement strand
GTCTGGGCCGGGGCACTGCTAGCTGCAATCTTCATCGGTTTCAGGCCGCGCCCCGAGGATCCGGACTCGAAACCGCTGGTCCTGGTCTTCGCCCTGGCTACCGCCGCACTCCTGCCGCCCTTGTGGAGCGGTGGTGACTGGATGTGGCATCTGCGATTCCTCTGCCCGGCGATGCCTTTCTTGATCAGCTTCGTAGCTGCGGCCGCGGTCCGTGTGTTCGCCAGGCGAGGTTGGCTGGCTGTTGTTCCGACCGCCACATCGATCATTGGGCTCTACTACGTGGGGATAGTGTCGCCAGTGGTTGTCGCAAAGGGCCTGTCCGGCGAGCGCCTGCCGGTCGCAAAGATCCAGGAGGGCCGAATGACTGACGTCAGCCGCAAGGTCGCGGACTTCTTGCGCAGCCGAGGACGGCCAAACGACCTGGTAGCAGTCAACCATGCCGGAGCCCTGCCTTACTACAGTCGGATGCCGACCCTCGACATGACCGGGCTGAACGACCACCACATCGCCCATCGCGCCAAGGGTGGTCTGCACGGCAAGTTCGACCCGGACTACGTACTGTCGAGACAACCGCGCTTTGTTGTCCTGAACTCCAACCGCAAACCCAACTCACAGCAACGCCTGCCGAACGGCGATCCGGTGCGCTGGTTCTATTACCCGGGCTACTGGGATGGCGAAACCGCGCTATGGCAACACCCGGAGTTTCTCAAGCAGTACCGCTTCGTGCAGCAATTCTGGACCTGGAATTGGGTTCGTCCGCGCTACATCCTCGTCGCCGAACGGATCAAGTAGACCTCTACTGCGGGATCGCGCCCGTCGCCGGTACGAGGTCGACCATCATCGAATCCATCGGCTGCTTCAGACCAAACCACGCACAGGTCACGGCCAGGCAACCGACAACCGCCAAGGCGGTGTAGAAGTTCGATGCCCTGCGCCCACTCAACCCAAAGGCAAATGGCCAAGACGCGATCACCAGGACCGCGGTGGCAATCCAGAGGTTGACTCGATCCGAAGACCACGATCCGACGGCCAGCATCCAGTCACTGAGACCGACGGCTTGCAAGTCCGATTCCGCAACCGCCTGGGCAGCGGGCGCCGTCCAGAGCCGCAACAGCACCAGAAACGTCAGGCCTGAAACGAGCCAAACGACCATCGCGCAGCGCGCCAGCCCTGACTCCTCGTACTTGTTACCCATATGCGATTCATCGACAAAGGGCACAAAGTGGCTGAAGCCCTGGGACGAAACCGCCACACCGCGAGGTCACAAACGCTATTTCCAGATGTCGGTTCGGAACGGCGATGCCGGCAACCCAGCCTTGTTCCCCAGGTTGGGGAGCGCCGTGTCACGCCATCCGAATCGTACAGCCTTCGGGTTGGCGACCTCGCCGCTCCAGACGATCACGGTGTCACCCTTGATCTTGGCCTTGGCGCTGACGAACTGACGGTCCTCACCAGCGATCGAAAATTCGGTCAAGGCGGCCTTGTCCAGGGAACGCAAACCCCCGGCGACATGGTCGAAGGTCAGGGTGACCTTGCTACCAGCGATCTGCATCGACTTGTACAATGGTCCGGAATAGGTGACCTTGTTCCGACCGTAGTTCTTTGCGAGCGCCCATCTCGCCAGGCGACCACCGACGTCGCGCTTGTTGCCCGGGTGGATATCACGCACGTTGCCGGTGATATCGGTGATCACCACCATGCCGCTGTTCGGGATCGTCTTCATGCACTTGGTCTGCGCCTCCCAAAACCGTGGGAGAGACTCCGGGGTCAGCCCCTGCTTGCTCTTGGCGTAGTTCTTGCCATAGGTAAACGGCGCCAATTGGACGTAGTAGAAGGACAAGTCATCCTGCTCAAAGACATCGCGCCAACCAGCGACCAGGGCTGCCTGCCGATCCGCGTAGATCCCTGTGTCGCCTTGGATCACGTTGGACTCGCCTTGGTACCAGATGATGCCGCGCATCGACATCGGAGCGAGCGGCGCGATCAAACGGCGGAACAGATTTCCGTCACCCTTCGCAGCCTGTTGCGCCAGGGAATCAAACCTGGCGGCACCGACCTTCGGTGTCCAAGGTTCGATCCTTGTGCCACCAACCGCCGACCGGATGAGCCCAATCGGCACCTTCAGTGCCTGGTGAAGGCGTTTGCCAAAGTGATAGCCGACGCCACTGAATCCCTTGACTGATGCAGCCGTGCAGGCCGTCCACAAGATCTTCTTGCCACCAAACGCCAGCAGACGGATCCGTGGGTAGACAGCCTTCTTGATCTCTTCCTTCTGGTGTGTGGTACGTGACATCGACCACGCCATGTTGGACTGTCCACTGCACAGCCAGACTTCACCGACCAGCACGTCGCGTAGTTCGATCTTGCTGGCAGCCTCGACGGTCAGCTTGCGAGGCTTGCGACTGGCCTTTTGTGCCGGTAACTGCAGGGACCACCGACCCTTCGCGCCCGCTACCGCGGACGCGCTGGCACCCGCAAAGGTCACCTTGACCTGCTCACCAACGGCTGCCCAGCCCCAGATGTTGATGGGCTTGCCCTGCTGCAACACCATGTGATCACCCAGGACAGCTGGCAAGCGGAGCTTTGATTGGGCCGCGAGTGCGCTGCAAGACAGGCAGGTGACTAGAAACAGGACCGCACTGAAAAGAGGGCTGGATCGCATGAAAGTCTCTGGAGGTAACGGAGGACGTCCCAAGGTATCAACCCAGCCGCATCACGGATACCAAGAGATCCCCTAGTCGTCGAGGATCTCCGAGACTCGTTCGGGCGGACGGGCAATCACTGCACGGGCGCCACGGATCACGATCGGCCGCTCAATCAACTGTGGGTACTCGGCCATGGCGTTGAGAAGTTGCTCGGCGTCGGCATCCGCGAGTTGGTGCTCGGCGTACTCCGCTTCTTTGACGCGCATCATCGCACGCGGATCCTCGATCGCGAGAAGACTCATCACCCGCCGCAACTCCTCGACACCCGGATTCTCCGTGAGGTAGTGATAGAGCTCGAACTCGACACCGCGGTTCTCCAGGATCTGGACGGTCGTGCGACTCTTGGAACAGCGGGGATTGTGGTAGACAGTGATCGGTTCAGCGCTCATGACGGGACATTAGGAACCCTGCGGTCCTCGGGTCAAGCCGCGATTCCGCCGGGCGGACGGGGGTTCGCCCTACTTGCGATGCCGGCGGCAGAGACGGTTTTTCTGGCTGATCACTGCTTGTCGAGGATGGCATCGAGAGCCGCCTTGGCGGCCTTTTTCACCGCCTCATCGGAGTGCTTTTCGAGAATCCTGAGGTCCGACTCGGCCTGCCGCGCCAGATGGGCGAATCCCCGCAGGGTCTCGATCGTCGGGAGCAGAACGCGGACGTTCTTGTCCCTGAGCAACCTGAGGAGTTCCGGGATGACGATCTCTGCACCAATCTGGATCTCCTGCAAGGCGAGCACTGCGTCAGCCCGGACCGGGGCATGCGGATGGTTGCAGATCCGGCCGAGAGCCGGGACCGCCGGCGATGCCGCGCGTCCCATCTGACGCAGGCCGCGGATCGCAAGGCGTTGCACCACCACATCATCATCACCCAGAAGCCCTATCAGATACTGCAGGCGTGCCCGTCGCACCTCCCGCGCAGCGGCTTTGTGGTCGACAGGGAGAGCGTTCTCAACCGGTTTCTTTGTCTCGGTGACCTCACCCGCTTCCACTTCCTCGGGGGTCTCGTACTTCTCGAAGTCGTGGAACATGGCGATCAACCTGGTGTGCTTGTCGAAGAAGTCCTTGTTGGCGACCACGCTGTCCTGGTCGGCTTGCTCGTCAACCGCGACATCCGTCAATGCCTCACGCCACTCCTCGAGTGTTTCGTAGTCGGTGTTCTGGATCTTGCCAATGAACCCACTCTCCACCGCGTAGGAGTTGTGGTTGATCGCGACCGGACCACTGCTCTGATAGACCTGACCCTCACCGAACACCACAAAGAGGTTGTGGTGGATACGATTCCAGGCGGCGTTGCGCAGCCCACGGCTACCGATCACTTGTCTCGCTGCCGCTACCTTGAGGAGGAAGAGATTGTCGTAGACATCAACATCGTGGCCACTGACGTTCAAGCGGATCCCGGTGCGGGTGATCTCGCCGCGAAACACGTTGTCATGGATCGCTGATTCCGACTTGTTGGAGTTCCAGATACTGATCGGCTCACCGACCCCCGCACATCTGAAATCATTGTGATGCACGACCAACCTGGTCGTCCCCTGGGTGTAGATGCCATACGAACCGGCCGAAAACTCGAACTGGTTGTGATGGAAGTCAAATCCGCTGGCCTTGCGGGATCCTTGGATCTCGATCACCTTCTGTCCGCCGGTTTCTTCGGTGAAGTGGCAGTGGCGGATCTCGATGTTCTTGCTCGCCCCGCTGATGAGCACGGCGGGTTGCGTAGCACTGGGCCCGAATACGAAACCGTCAAAGACCAGATCGTGGGCGCCGTCAACCAACTGCAAGATGCTGGATTCAGCTTCCAGCCTCGCCTTGCCCGGCTCTGCACTGCGAATCAGGATCTTCTGGCCATCTGGCTGTCCGGGGATTGAGTAGAACCGCAGCGGACCCTTGTAGACACCCGGTGCAACGACGACCTCCACATCACCGGCTACCCCGATCAGGCTCAGGAACCGAACTGCCACATCCAGGCTCCGAAACACGTCAGCCCCCTGGCCCTTGGGATCCACCCTGAACACGCCCCGAACCGGTTTTGGGAGTTCGATCTGGGACCGTAGCCCTGCTGCGACAACCAGGCAGGCCATGCAAGCTGACATTCCTTTGGCGATCGGCGGGATGTTCATCACAAGGACTCTAGCGCGTCCACAATCGATGAGACACCCGTTCGCACCGGATCACAGGCCGGCAGCCCGGTATCGCGAGCCGCCGACTCGATTTCCGCCAAGGCAGAGTCTTCGGACAGCGCCGAGGTATTGAGCGCAATGCCCACCACCCGGGCATCCGATCGGGTGAGCCGCGCGGCGGTTTCGTATTGCTCGATGCAGTCGTGCAGGGCCGGCAGCATGACTGCCGGGGCGTCGATCGGATTGGCGCGGCCTGGCTCGTGGCAAAGCACCAGGGCTTCGGCCTGCGCGCCGTGAAGGAGTCCCAGGCTGACCCCGGCATAGCCAGGATGGAACAAAGAACCCTGGCCTTCGATCAAGTCCCAATGCTCCGCAACATTGGCTGGAGCGAGTTCCTCG
>JAYZDB010000156.1:0-28245 GCA_036338025.1 Planctomycetota bacterium | reverse complement strand
CAGAAGGTTGTGTGGGCTTGACACCGGGGCCACCGACCGTGGAAACCAGCATGCCACTCAGGGCCAAGGCCTGGTCTCGAAGAGTCTCCGCATCGAGTCGGAATCGTGGACCGCGTGCCAGGAGCCGATTGTCGGGATCGCGACGGACCAACTCTGGGCTGACCGTGGAGGATTGACGATAGGTCGCCGACATCACCATACGCTTCATGAACCGCTTTACATCCCATCCGCCTGCCACGAATTGCGTTGCCAGCCAGTCGAGCAGCCTGGGGTGGCTCGGCCGTTCGCCCTGGTTGCCGAAGTCCTCGCTGGTCTTGACCAATCCGATGCCGAACACCTGCTGCCACAAGCGGTTTACCGTTACCCGCGCAGTCAGGGGATTGGATGGATCGATTAGCCAGTGAGCGAGGCCGAGGCGGTTTCGAGGTAGTGCGGGGTTCATCGGTGGTAACACGGATGGGGTGGCGCGTTCGACCTTCTTACCGCGCTGGTCGTAGAGCCCACGATTGAGAAGGTAGGCGTCTCGTGGTTTGCTGCGTTCCTTCATGACCAGCGTTGTCGGGATCTGCTTTTCGGCGTCCGTGACTTTCTTGGTCAGGGCAGCGACCTTTGCATTTGGGGCCTCGAAGACCTCGCGGGATCCCGCGAAGACATGCTGCAAGTAGTGGTTGCGGATCTCGTTTGTCTGCTTGGTGGTACGCTTGGCAATATCGATTGCCAGGGCGTTACGAATACTCTTGTCGACGGTGTTGTCGGCTTTGCCAATCGGTTCCCAGGCCTTTAGTGATCGAAGGTGTCGATCATCGGGTGGTCCCCAGGTCATGACGCCGGCCTTGTCCCACCACACGGTGCCGTCGACCTGGGTAAATGCCCAGCCGTTGAGCATCCGACCCGGTGCCAGGTTTACTTTGTCAATCGCGACCTCTAGCCGGACCCACTTGCCGGTGACGGGTAGCTTGCCTGCAACGTAGTCGGCGCCGCCCTTTCGCCCCGGACCGTGTGCCGGCGCACCCCATCGGACACGATGTTCCCAAGTACCGTCGTTGAATTGCAGTTGGACGGACTTGGGTGGGTCCTTGGGGTCCAGCCACACGTGCGCGAACAGTCGATCTCCAGCCTGCACCCGCAAAGGGCGCGGCACTCCGGAGAACACGTCTTGAATCAGGCCGGTGCCTTTGCGGCGTAGACTTTTCTTGCCACTGAGGACCTTGGGCTGAACGCCTGATGACGGTTTCTTCGGGACAACGAACTGCCAGATTGCACCGTTTCCCTGCAGTTTCGCACCGGTCGGTGTGCTGTCATCGATCCAAACGAACTCCTGCTGTTCCTGTTTCGCGGTGGTCTCGATTCCTGCGGTGTCCCAGTAGGCCGTGCCGTCGAATTGCGTGAACGCTATTCCGCGCACTTCCATGCCCGAATGTAACCCGACTTTTTCTACTGGTACCGCCAGGCGTATCCATTTTCCGAACTCTGGGAGCGGCCCCATGTGATGGCGTTCGGTCGTGCCGGTCTTGCCGTAGTTGATGAGATTCTCACCCCAATATGCTCGGTGGTGCCACCCCGCGTTGCCGTCGCTGTTCCACTGCAGCATGATCTCGCGCGGTTTGTCACTGGGATCCAGGTATACCCACGCGAACAGGATGTCGCTGTTGGCGATCCGCAGGCTCTTGTTGGAGTCCTTGAAGTAGTGTTGTTGGTTACCGCGGCTAGTGCGTTTCATGGCACGGCGGCCGGAGTGCACGAACTTGCTCGGTGCATCGACCCAGACCAGCCCGTCCCCTTCCGGGCTGCTCCCGGCCGGAAGGTGATCGTCGACCCAGACAATCGTCTCACGCTTTAGATCCCCAACGGGAGGTGACGGAGGTTCTCGGTAGTGGCTAGCGGCGAGTAGATCGACGATCTGTTTCTCGGTGGCCGCCCGCTCGTTCTTCAGGGCGGTGATCTGTCGGGTGTGCTCCGCGGTTGGTACCCTTACTACGGGTGGATGCAATTTCGCGTTGCCATCCATGGGGTTGGCGTCCAGGTTGTTGAAGAACGCGAAGAACTGATAAAATTCCTCTTGGCGTATCGGGTCGAACTTGTGGTCGTGACAGACCGCGCAGCCAAGGCTGAGTCCAAGAAACACGGTGCCGATGGTGCTGACCCGATCAACCACGTTTCGGACGTAGACCTCCTCTGCGATCGATCCGCCCTCGTTGGTGGAAACGTGGCAGCGGTTGAATCCCGAAGCAACCTTTTGGGCGAGGGTCGGTTCGGGCAGCATGTCGCCAGCGATCTGCTGGAGGGTGAACTGATCGAACCGCATGTTGTCGTTGAAGGACTTCACGACCCAGTCCCGGTACGGCCACATCTCTCGGTAGTTGTCGAGATGTAGACCGTGAGTGTCGCCGTAGCGGGCGGCGTCCAGCCAGAATCTCGCCATGTGTTCGCCGTAGTGTGGCGACTCGAGCAGACGATCGACGACTTTCTCGAAAGCACCGGGTGCGCGGTCCTCGACGAAATCTGCTACCTCCGCTGGTGTCGGAGGCAGGCCGATGAGGTCCAGAGATACACGGCGAATCAAGGTCGTGCGGTCGGCTGCAGCGCTTGGCCTCAGACCTTCCTGGCTCAAGCGCCCGAGGATGAGTGCATCGATCTCGTTTTGGGATGGCCCGCGTCGAGGCACCGTCGGCATGGTCGGGGTGATGAAAGCCCAGTGCGCTTCCCAATCGGCTCCCTGTTCGATCCAGTCGATGATCAGTTGCTTCTCTTTGGCATTGAGTTGCTTGAGAACGGAGCGGGGGGGCATCCTCTCCTCGGGATCTGCGTGGGTGATTCGTCGAACCAGCTCACTCGCCTTGGAGTCCCCGGGAATGATGACCGCGGGGTGTTTTCCGCGAGCCTTCAAGGCGCCAGTTGCGACGTCCAGGCGTAACTTGGCCTTACGGGACTTCTTGTCGGGGCCGTGGCATGCGAAGCACTTGGCGGCCAAGATTGGACGGATGTCCCGATTGAAGTCTGAGGAGCTAGGTGCCTGTGCGGTGAGGGGGATGCTCAGCAGCCCGACGACGGCGAAGATCAGCGTAGACTGACAGGTCGAACGGGGGAGTGGCTCGGTAGGGCAGAGAGGTGAGTGCTGCATGTTCGAACGGCGGGACTGCTGCGATGACTCGTCCGGAACTGTAGCAATTTCTGTGGCTCATGAATACCGGAAGACACGGCGAGACCGGCTCCAGACCATCGACGGTTCTCCGCACTCAGGGACACGTATCAGGGGAATGTCCCGGTGCACGTTCGGGGAAGGCGGGAGCCACAAACCGGCATTGCTCGACGGAGCCGGTAGGAAGAGCACACCCGGATTCCGCATGGAACTCGGGGTTCCACTAGTGAGCGTAGCGGGGTTACTCCTCGACGAGATCCTCGCCGCAACAGCTGACGATTCCAGTGTCTTGGTGCTCGTGGTTCGGATCGGCGTTGTCGGGGTCGAGTAGCGCAGTGACGATCGGGTTGCCAGGGGTGTCTTCCTGTACGTTTCGGATCATCCCGTCGCTAACTTCTCCTAACTCACAAGTCAGGCTTTCGTGTTCCAAAAGCGGCTCACCGTCCGGTCCTGTGAGGATTTTCACGATGGGCTGGGTTGGCCGGATGCCCTGCTCGGTAACCACGCTGACCTCTCCGGTATCAAGCGTGAGGAAGGTACCCTGTGGGTAGACTCCCAGAGCCTGGACGAAGAAACGCAGCCACTGGGGATCGAAGTCATGCTCGTTGCGGTACATCACCGTGTAGGCCTCGAGTGGTGTCATGGCACGCTTGTAGGGTCGGACTGCGGTGAGCGCTTCGAACACGTCGCAGACTTGTACGAGCTTGCTGATTCCCGATGGTTCAAATGGCAGTGATGCGACCGGATAGCCACCGTGCGGCTTCATGTGGTGGCAGAATGCGGCACCGATTGCCGCGGGATCCAACTGGGGTTGTTCGAGCAACACTTCACCACCTAGCCGCGGGTGTTGCGACATGATCTCGCGTTCCTCCTCCGTCAACCGGCCTTGCTTGAACAGGACCTCCTGCGGGATGCGGGATTTTCCGATGTCGTGCAAGAGCCCAGCCGTACCGACTCGCACCAGATCTTGCCGGGAGGCGCCACCGACACTAGCCACCTGCAAGGCGAGCAATGCAACACGGACGGAGTGACCGACGGTGAAACTGTCTATGAAGTCGTGCGAGGCCAGGGCTAGTAGGCCGGCCGGTGCATTTGCTTCGTTGAGTGCGGCATCGATCGCCCCGCAAGCTTCCTCGATCTCCAGGTCGTGGCCTTGGAAGGCTGCGATGTGGTTCTCCTGCAGGCAGTCCGCCAACCTCTGGTATCGCTCGAGTTCTTCGGTCGAGCAGTGGGCTGCGCTGGTTTTGCTGTGCAGAGATGGCGCCGCTACATCGATGTGGGATACACCGGCTTTCGACAGGATCGACGTACCGTGGCCTGTGCAGAAATCCCGGTAGTTACTCGAAGTCGACAGTAGTACGAGGAACGATCGCAACTCTTCGGGTTTCACCCTCGGACTGATCCTGAGGTGGTGGATCTTCCGGTCAGTGCACAGGGATATGAGCTTGCGGGCCTGTAGTGACGCGGAGGTCAGTGGCGTCCCGTCGTAGAAGATGCAGGACTCTCCGATGTCGATCTGGAGAGGATCGGAGTGGCCTTCGGCGAACAGGGCCGACAGTTCGTCCATCAGGCTTGAGATGCTGTCTGCGAGTTCCTGGCTCTTCGCCCCGTGCATCTCCAGGTTGATCAAACCCACGACGAGTTCGTGGGTGAAGGCGCTAACTCGTCGAACAGGATCAGAAGAGCTCATGACTCGGCTCCAACCGTGGGGCCTGGCAACTGGTCCGCCAGGATCCTGGCGAGCAGGTCGAGCAGCAGGGGGCGATCTGTCATCGCCTGCAAGGTCTCGTAGTAGGCGCGCACGGTTGCCTCGTCGAGTTCGCCACGCTGGGCCGCGGCCATGACCTGGCGGATCTCGATGGTGGCGAGATGTCGACTGAGGGTGTCACCGGTGAACACGAGGTCAGCGACGATCCAGAAACGTTCCGTCTGGAGATTGCTGTGCAAGTCAGGTGGGTCGAGTGAATCGATGCAGGCCACACGATCGAAGGTGTCCTGCAACTCGTCGGGAGGGATCGCTTCGACACGAGGGTTAGGATCGGCTTCGACCGCGCCGTCGAGGTTGTCGAACACCGTCATGTGTTCGAGAAAGAACTGCATGGTGGAGTCGGTCAGGGCAGCCTCGAGCATGGGGTCTTGGAGATCGAAGGTGTCGTTCGGTACCGTCGAGGTCTTGCTGGGACCGTGGCGGGCTTGATCGACCTTGTCGGCGAGCCGTCTTCGCAACTGCCCGACGTAGGTATTGATGGATTCCTGATCTCCGCGTACGTGGGCCATTCCCCCTTGAATCGGCATTCTGTCCGGGCTGGCCTGACCCGCCTGCTGACTGCCTCCTCAGGTCCCCAGAGAGAATCAGCCAGGGGATGCTGGTTTCGGCGTTGCCACCGACGGATCAGGACTGTTCTGCCAGCCTGAACCCTCTGCTATGCTCGCCACCTTTTGATCCCCAGATTGCGTCACAATCCGTGCGCTACCGAGGATCTGCGCCCCATGCCAGAAGTTGTCGTTGTCGCTGCTCGCCGCACCCCGATTGGCAAGTTCCTAGGTGCTTTCTCGACGCTCTCCGCAGTCGACCTGGGGGCTGCCGTGGTCCGCGGGATGCTCGAGTCCGCTGGGGTCGAAGCAGCCGACGTCGAGGAGTTGATTTTTGGACAAGCACGCCAACTCGGGTCGGGTCCAAACCCTGCGCGTCAGGTCGCGATCCGGTCTGGCATGTCTGAGAGCTCGCCAGCGTACACGGTGAACAAGGCCTGTGGGTCGAGTTTGAAGTGCATCGATCTCGGCCGCGCCGCCATCTGTCTGGACGGCCGGAAAGTCGTGGTTGTTGGTGGCATGGAGAGCATGACGAACATCCCATTCCTGCTGCCCCAGATGCGACAAGGCTACCGACTCGGGCACGCCAAGACTCTCGATGGCAACTACCAGGATGGGTTCACCTGCGCGATCCTCGGCCAGCCGATGGGTAACACCGCCGAAAACCTGGTTGATGACTACGGAATCAGCCGGCAAGAACAAGATGAGCTTGCGTTGCTGTCGCACCATCGCGCCGAGGCGGCGCAAAAGGCCGGGCTATTCACCGACGAGATTGTCCCGGTCGAGGTGACAACCAGGAAGCAGACGGTAAGCGTGGATACAGACGAACACGTTCGACCTGGCGTTACCCTCGAGAACATGGCCAAGTTGCCGCCGGTCTTTCGATCAGCTGCCGAAGGCGGCACGGTACATGCTGGCAACTCCTCAGGGATTACCGATGCTGCATCTGCACTCCTCCTGATGACCCGGGAAGAAGCTGCGCGGCGCGGATTGACCCCGTTGGCGCGCGTCGGTGCGTCGAGTGTCGTCGGTGTGCCGCCCCGGATCATGGGGATTGGTCCGGTGCCAGCAATCCAGGCTCTGTGCGAGAAGACTGGCACGAGTTTGTCTGACTACGGTCTGATCGAGTTGAACGAGGCCTTCGCTGCCCAGGCGATTGCCTGTTATCGCGACCTCGAACTCGACACCGAACGAGTTAACGTCAATGGCGGGGCTATTGGCCTCGGTCACCCGATCGGCGCTACCGGCGCACGCATTGTCGTGACCTTGCTGCATGAGATGCAGCGACGGGGTACATCCCGGGGTCTGGCGTCGTTGTGCATGAGCGGCGGAATGGGAATGGCATTGGCCTTCGATTCTCTGGACTGACCGTTATGAGAGCTTCCAACCGACTACTGAGAACCAGAATACCATGACCAACATGACGACTTTCGTCCGGCACGCGCTCGGCTGCGCGCTGACTCTCTCTTCGATGTGTGCCGTTCTGGCTACCACGACTGCCATGGTCTCGGGCCAAAAGGGTGCTGAGGTCAAACTGAGTGCCCGGTCGGAGTTCGCATCGGCTACGGGTGTGGCAGAACTCGTTTTGTCAGTCTACGCCACGGAAGACACCAAGATCCCGATGGTCTTGCTGAGTGGTCTGAGAATCAAGACCATGATCGACGGCAAGGCTGGACCAGTGCTGCGGGAATCGGCCTCAGGTACTGTCAAGTTCACCAAGGGCACGCGCTTTGTCAGGCCGCTGAGTATCGACATGACGAGAGTCCTTCCCGGTTTCTCGAAGTCCGCGCTGGCGCGGGTGACCTTCGAGTGGGTAGGGGTGAAGGGGGCGAGCACGTTTGTGCAGGTAGCGCCGGATTTCAAGACAGTCGCCGTCGACCAGTTCGATCTCGCCAAGACCCAGGTTGCCTTGCTGACGAACCACGGCGAGCTGGTCCTGAAGTTCCATCCGGACAAGGCGCCCAACACGGTCAAGAACTTCCTCAAGCTGGCCAAGAGTGGTTTCTACGACACCACTGGCTTTCACCGGGTGATCCCTGGATTCATGATCCAGGGCGGCTGTCCCAACAGCAAGCCGGGCGCCGATGGGGTAGCGGGCACTGGATCCCCGGGCTACACCATCAAGGCAGAATTCAACGATACCCGGCACGTCAAAGGTGTGATCTCGATGGCGCGCTCCAGTGCCCCGGATTCGGCCGGTTGTCAGTTCTTCATCGTGCATGCCCCGTCGGGTCACCTAGATGGTAAGTACACGGCCTTTGGCGAACTCGTATCGGGCCTGGCTACCCTCGACAAGATTGCCGGAGTGCCATGTAACGGTTCGAAGCCGGTCGAACCGGTACGAATCAGGAAGATGATCATCAAGCCGGTCTTCAAGAAGTAGGCAGCAAGCAGTATTTCCTCAAGTATCCAACCCCAACCGAAAGGCAATCCACGTGATCGACCTCGAAACTATCGACCTAGGGTCCCTCGAACTCACCATGCAGACCAGCAAGGGCAACATGGGCTTTCGTTTTTTCCATGAAGAGGCACCTGGCCATGCCCGCAACATCGCCAGGCTCGCGATGGACGGGTTCTACAACGGACTGGCGTTCCATCGCATCATCAATGGCTTCATGATTCAGAGCGGTTGTCCGAATACTCGCGAAGGCGCAGTTGGCCATCCGGGCACTGGTGGACCCGGCTACACAGTGGACGCGGAGTTCAGTGCCTTGCCCCACAATCGCGGTGTGTTGTCGATGGCCCGTTCCTCCGATCCAAACTCGGCGGGGTCGCAGTTCTTTGTTGTGCACGGTGAGCACGTAGATTCCCTCGATGGGCAATACACGGTCTTCGCGCACATGGTGTCGGGTCTGGACGTCTTGGACGCAATCGCAAGCGTGGAGTGTGAATATGGCTCCAACCGTGAACGCAGCCAACCGACTGAGAGGGTCGAGATCATCGATATGTCGGTGGCCGTCGTCGAAGTTCCGGAAGAACCAGAAGGGCCCGAAGCGGACAACGCGGGCGAAACTGCGGGGGAGACGCCGGTTGCGGAAGATGCTCCTGTCACGGAGGGTGGAAGCGAGTCGTGAGCTATGCCAACATCAAGGTCGAGGTCGATGGGCATCTCGCGATCGTCTACATCAACCGGCCGGACAAGCTGAACGCGCTCAACAACGACACGATTTCGGAGTTGACCCAGTGCGTGGAGGAGATGTCCACCAACGAGGAGATCGGTGCCGTCATCTTGACGGGGGCAGGTGAGAAGGCATTCGTGGCGGGCGCCGATATCGGCATGCTCGTCGACCAGGGAGTCGTCGATGGGCGTGGCAACGCCGCCCACGGCCAACGGCTTACACGCTTGATGGAAAATTCGCCCAAACCCTATCTGGCGGCGATCAACGGCTACGCACTTGGCGGTGGTCTGGAGTTGGCGTTGGCCTGTGACATGCGCTACGCCTCCACCAAGGCACGCCTCGGCCTGCCGGAGGTGAGCCTGGGGATCATCCCTGGCTATGGAGGAACCCAGCGTCTACCACGTCTGGTCGGAATGGGGCGAGCCCTGGAGATGATCCTGACGGCAGACCCTCTGAGCGCAGAGGACGCCTGTCGGGTCGGTCTGGTCAACGCCGTGTTCGAACCCGAGCAGCTTCTCGAAAGCGTCAAGGCGATTGCCAACAAGATCGTTTCCCGGGGACCGACTGCTGTAGGACTTGCCAAGCAGGCAGCCCACCGAGGTGCGGACCTGCCGATCTCGGAAGGTCTGAGTGTCGAAGCCGACTTGTTCGGTGTCGCCAGCTCGACCGACGAGATGAAGGAAGGTCTGCGCGCGTTTCTCGAAAAGCGCGACCCCAGCTGGAAGCGCCAGTGATTGACCGCACCGGTCAGGTTACGAACAGTCGGTGTCTCTGAAAGCGTGATCGGATCCCGTCATCTTCGTTGACTGGCCGTGGGGCGAGTGGATGAGCGATTTCGCCTAGACGTTTTGCGATGCGGAGAATGGCGCTGGCGGCTGGGCCGTCCGGATCCGTGACGGTGAGCGGTTGCTGTCCGAGGCGGCGTTGAGTGACGGTCGGGTCCTCGGGGATCTCACCGAGGTAGCTCAGGTCGATCCCGGTGTGCTTATGGGCAACCTTGGCGAGTTTGTCGAATGTTGGTTGGCCTTGCCCTTCGTGCACCACCCGGTTGATCACTATAGAGATCCGGATGTCGGGTCGTTGGCGCACGCAGTTCTTGATCACTGCATATGCGTCGGTCAGCGCTGCGAGTTCACGGTGCGTGACCAGGATCACGTGGTCGGCAGCCAGTAGGGTCAGGATGTTCTGCGGCGCGATGCCTGCACCGATATCCATCAACATGACGTCTTCTGTGGATGCGACATCCGCAAACATCTGACTCAAGGTCAGGAGTTGGCGATCCGACAATTCGGCGAGTTGCATGATTCCCGAGCTGCCTGGCACCAAGGTTGGTCCGGCCGGAGTGGTGACGCAAATGTCCTGTAGTTGGGCCTGACCGGTGAGAAAGTGATGCGAAGTCATGGTGGGGGTGACGCCCATCAGCAGGTGATTGCAGGCCAGACCGAAGTCGCAGTCGGCCAAGGTCACCCGTTTTTGCTGCTGGTGCAACACGACCGCCAGATTCGAGGCGAAGAAGGACTTACCGGTGCCGCCCTTACCGCTCGCGATCGCGATACTGCAGGCTTCTGGGTGGGTCGGAAGATCTCGGTCCCGGTTGCGTCCCGTGGCAAACATCCGGCCGAGCAAGCCGCGTCCTAGAGGTCCGAGTCCGGACATGGGGGACGCAGGTGTGGCTTCTTCGCGGTTCCGCCGCCGGTGACTTGTCGTTTTTCTAACCATACGCCCAGGACATGTGCGGACTGCGTCCCCGCGAGACGTCCGCCTGGAGTGTCGTGGTTATCTGACCGAGTGACCACGCCGCTCCAATTAGGGCAGATGACTCCGTCAAGCGCAAGCGTCGAGTTTGGGCCAGCAGTGGCTGTCACCTTGCTCGCCAGATCGATTCCGATCCCCTGCTGCGACCCATGCGACAACAAGTAATCGTCCTCGGACGTCCAGCGGGAACCTCGCGGCCTGACGGACGTGCATTCCACCGAGCCAGCTGACCGAGCTAGTTGCGTCGCGGGTCATCTGGCCCGATTTCAATGTCTGGCCGGCGTGGTTTGCCCTGTCCGAGGACGTGATTGATCATCCTGAGGCGCCGCAGCGCTACAGGTTCGCTGTAGATCTGTAGTTTGACCTCGGCATTGATCGGTAGTCGAACTAGCGCGATGTCGATGATCCGCTGCGGCGATATTTCGTTGAGGCGTGCATACAGCTTGGGTTCGACGTCCCGCAGGAAGCTTAGAATCGTCGACAGTTCGCTTTGGATCGCGTCGGTGTCTGACTCGGTCTCGGCGAGCAATTCGGCCTGTACGACGCGGAAGTCCCAGGCCTGTGGCAATTCGTCTGTGATCCGGATCCGGCTGATTCCCTTCAATTCGATATCGGCGTGGCCATTGGGATGGAGAACGTGGTCCGTGATCTTGCCGAGCCCGGCGATTTCGTGGATCGGTGGATGGTTTTCGTTGGCCGCGGAATGTCCGATGGCTGGAATCGCCATGGCGATTTGATGGTCATGTTCCAGAGCCCACGCCAGCATCTCCTGGTAGCGCGGCTCAAAGATATAGAGACGCAGGGAACTCCCTGGGACCAGGAGTACACCGTCAAGTGGGAAGATAGGAACCGTGATGGTCTGGGTCATGGAGACGGTCTGATGCGTCTGGACTGCTCGGTTTGCACCATAGCGGATTGAGAGTCATCACGAGAACCCCTACACCTTCCAGCATGCGTCTCTACGGCTTGCCGCTCGTCCTGATCCTGCTTTGGGCGTGTTCTCGCAGCGCTGTGCCGACGGCGCCTGAGTGGCCGGACGTCGCCGTATCCGCCGGGGTTGATGCAAAACGCTTGTCCGATGCTCGGCAAGCGTACGCGGCGCTGCTCGGCGCACCGCGCGACGAAGGTAAGATCATCTGGTACGGTCGGCGCCTGGCCTATCTGGGATTCTATGATCAGGCGATCGAGGTCTACACCCGTGGTCTTGCGGTGCACCCGCAGTCGCCCAAGCTCCTGCGCCATCGCGGGCACCGCTGGCTCTCGACGCGGAACTTCGACGCCGCAATCGCTGATTTCGAGCAGGCCTCGGTCCTGATCCTGAACCAGCCCGATGAGGTTGAGCCGGACGGGATGCCGAATGCCCGCAACATTCCCACCAGTTCGCTGCATACCAACATCTGGTATCACCTCGGACTTGCGCACTACTGCCGTGGTGAGTTCGAGGTTGCACTACAGTGCTATGAGAGCTGTCTGAAAGCGGCGAAGAATCCGGACATGCAGGTCGCGACGCGCTATTGGAAGTTCCTTGCGGCGACACGGTGTGGCAACAAGGCGGCGGCGACGGCGGCGCATACAGGGGTCGAGGCTGACTGGGACGTGATCGAAAACCACGCGTATCACCGGCTGCTACTGTTGTTTCGGGGCGACCTGAAACTCGCCGACTTCGGCGAGGCTCCTGAGGATGAAATCAAGAACATGACCCTTGCGTACGGTCTGGCGCGCTATCAGATCATGCAGGGTGATGCTGCGGCTGGCAGAGCCGCCCTGAAGCTGATCGCAGAGCAGCAGTCCCCGGCATTCGGATGCATCGCGGCGGAGGCGGACCTGGCGCGCTGACCCGGCCCGTCGCCAGTCGGACGAACCGGGTCGCTATCGCGCTCGGTGATTTCGAGAAGTCGGCCTACTTTCCAGGTTTGGCGACCTGATCGCCGGCTCCAAGAGTGCGCATCATCTCGTTCAGGTCGAGAGGGTTCACCAGTTGGGTGGAGACCATCATGTCACCGAGCTTGAGGTTCTGCGCAACTTCGAGCGCGACCAGGGTGTTGCCGCCGGAGCCGGTCAGCGCCTGGCGCTTCAAAGCCTCACCGCGGGCCTCGGCATCCTTGAGGAGCTTGATCCCGAGAGCCTCTTTTTGTTGTGCATAGAGATCGGCCTCCGACTGGGTTTCGACGACGTACTTTTCGTAGTCGGCGACGACCTTGCGGATGTTCTTGTCGTTCGCAGCACGCATCTCCGTCAAGGTCTTCTTGAGGCTCTCTCCGATGACGGCAACCTTGGCGCCGGTCTGGGCGACGATCTCCTTGGTTTCACCGGTCTTTTCCGCGGCCTTGGTCCGCGCGACCTCCAACTCTGCCTTTTGCTTGGTCAGGGTCTTGGCCTTGATCTTGGCGCTGAAGGAAGCTTGGAAGTCGAGGTCCCGAATCAGGATCGAGATCAGATCGACGTCGATCTTTTTCAGTTCCGTGCGCAACTGGGTTTCCATGAAGTCCTGCGTAGACTTGCGGTTGGCAGGGTTGAAGAAAGCCTCCGTCGCGAGTTTGCCGAGACCCGAGATCAGGGTGTTCTTGGTGCGGCTGGCGACCCGAAGCTTGTAGCCGTCGGAGCCACCCTGGCCCTTGAAGACCTTCCAGGCCTCCCCGGGAATCACCCGGTACTTGACCGTGATGTCGAGCGTGACGTCGGCGCCGTCGCTGCTCTTGACCTTCAATGGTGGATTGATCGATGGTCCGCGTTGGTTGCTGCGCTTGTTCGGATTGGATCGCAGCATGTTCAGGGTTTGCACCGTCGTGTCCATGATGTTCCAGGTGTGTAGTGGACCGAGGGCCAGGTAGTAGCCGGGAGAAAAGTCCTCCGTCTGAAGGCCGCTTCCCCACTCCATGGTCAAGACGCCGGTTTGACCGGGCTTTATCTTGACGACGCACATGCGGAACGCGACTGCAGAGACGGCGAGGCCGATGATCCCGAGACTGAGTAGTTTGCTGACGTTCATCGTTTTTCTCCCAGGTTGATGTTCTTGGTATCGAGTTCGACTTTCTGGATGCGTGGATCGGTCGAGTAGGGCAGACCAGAGATCGTGGCTGACTTGAGAGCCTCGGCATACTTGAGTTTCACCAGGTTGATCCCGCCGTCCCCGGTGAGTGACTTGGCGAGCTTGCTGAGCCCTTCGGCTTTTGCACTCGCCAGGGCGAAGACAGCTTGTGCCTGGTTCGTGGCCTTGGTGAGTTGCGCGTCGGCATCGGTGCGCTTGGTGTAGGCGGAGGCTTCGACCCCGAGCCGTGCCTTGGCGGACTCTGCTTCGGTGGAGAGATACTCCTTCTGCAGGATTCCCTCGGTCTCTGCGATGCTCGCCTTCACCAAGGCTTCCGCCTCCTTGATCTGGCGTTCCTGATCCTTGAGAGCGGTCTTGGCTTCCTCGATCTGGTTCTCGACCTCCTGGTCAGCAGCTTTCTTTTCATCGATGAGCAGCTTGTACTCTTCGTAGTAGGCGTACTCGCCAGGCACCACCTGTGTCACCAGCAGGCCGCGGATTTCGAGGCTCTCGTTGAGTTCGAGGAGAGCCTTCTGGGCCTGGGCGTCACGCTTTCCGGAATCGTAGAACTCCTTTGGCGTCAGCTCCCCAAATACGTGGCGGGTGATCGAACGGGAGTAGTCCCGGATCCATCTCTCGTGGTAGGCATCGACCAGGTCTACGGCGCTCCGTCGGCCTGTGCTCTGACCGTATGGCCGCACTTTTGCGAGTCCGCACTCATGGACGATTGCCTCGATCGAGGCCTGGTCGGGAATCAGCCGGTAGTTGATGTCCACGTCGAGCTCGATGTCGGAGCCGTCGCCGGTCTTGATGCGGACCGCATCGTTGGAGCTGTGGTTCATCTTGATGGTGCGTTCGGTCTTCTTCAGGGTGTAGAAGTCTGTGTAGATACCGTTGTAAAGCGAGGAGCCGGCAGCCAGCTTCACTGACACCTTGCCGGAGAGGTTGTTGACAAAGACCCCGATCTCGTCACCACCGACGGATGCAATGCGGGCGCTTGAGAAACCCAGGATCAGCAGCGAAATGATTGCTGTGATCGGCAGGATGGGAATAGAGACGGGTTTTTTGTTGATGATGATGTCCATGGATTCAGCCCGGGTAACTTCTGGGCAAGCATGGATTCAACCAGGGTGAACAAAGATCCGCAAAGATCGCTTGGGCAAAGCGAATTGACGCCCTTTGAGCGGCTGCTGGAATGCCCTAAAGGCTCTGCACTGGCGCTCTTGCATAGTGACGAATCGGGGCCTACCCGGTTGTTTTCCGAACCCCAGGCAGAAATCTGTCTGGCGCCCTCGCAGTGGCTCGGAGCCTGGGACCGCCTGGCGGAGTTCCTCGAGACCCACGCCGGCAGACCTTGTGTAGGTTACCTGGGTTATGACCTGCGCGATGACGTCGAACAGTTGGACCGCAGGGTGGCGGATGATTTTCCCTGGCCCTGCCTGCGTTTCACGGCCTTTGATCGAGTCGAGGAGTGGCAGGGGGCCACCCCGCTGGAGCCTCCGTCGGTTGCGGCGGCACGAGACCTCCGTTCCCACACGAGCCGGTCCGACTACGAGGCCCGGGTTGCGGCGGTGGTCGAGCACATCCGGGCTGGGGATATCTTCCAGGCAAACCTCACCCAGCCGTTTACCGCTGACTTTGATGATGACCCCCGCAAACTGTTCTGGAAGCTCTGCCATACCAGTCCAGCGCCGTTCGCGGCGTACTACGAGGCGGCGAATGGTGAGGCTGTGCTCTGCTCCTCGCCGGAGGAATTCCTGCTGGTAGAGGGTGACCGCGTCCGCACCCGTCCGATCAAGGGGACTCGGCCGCGGGGTGCAACGCCCGAAGCCGACGCCGCTCTGCTGCAGGAGTTGCTCGCCAGTGAGAAGGACCGGGCGGAGTTGGCGATGATCGTCGATCTGCTTCGCAACGATCTGGGCAAGGTTGCGACTGCCGGCAGCGTTCGCGTTGGCTCGTTTCCTGAGCATGCCAGCTACGCGCAGGTCCATCACACCCAGGCGGAGGTCACCGCCAAGTTGCGGCCCGGTGTTTCGATGGTCGACATCCTGCGGGCGACATTCCCTGGCGGCAGCATCACGGGGGCGCCGAAGCTTCGCGCGATGGAGGTGATCGAGTCCCTCGAGTTGTGTCGCCGTGGTGTCTACACAGGGGCGATCGGCTGGATCGGTCCTGGCCCACAGATGCACCTGAATGTCGCGATCCGCACGATGGTGTGCCGCGACGGTCGCGTTCGCTTCAACACCGGCGGTGGCATCACCGCAGATTCCGACCCGGCGGCTGAGTTCGAGGAGACGCTTCACAAGGCATTTGGCATGGTGAGCGCTTTAGGGTGTGAACTTCACATCGTCGACGATGCCTGTCCCGAGTAGGGGCACTGGTCTACACTGTCGTCTCGTGGAGCCCACTAAACTCGCATGGATCAACGGACAGTTCGGGGCCACAGTCTCGGCCTACGACCCTGGCTGGCAGCAGGGACTCGGGGTGTTCGAGACGATCGGGGTGTTCGATGGGCCGGATCCGCTGCCGCTGTGGTCCCGGCACTTCGCTCGTCTCGCGGATGGAGCTTCCCTGCTCGGCTTTCCGTCGGCCCCGCCAGACGATCTACGCGGCGCCGCCGAGGAACTTCTCGAACGAAATGCTGGCGACGATGTGTTGCGGGTCATGCGGACCGAACAGACCTGGAGCCTGACGACGCGGACTCGTTCAGAGGGTGCTGACTGCCAGACCTTGGCGGTCAGTGAATTTCGTCGGCACCGATCGGATCCACTCGCGAGCATCAAGAGCAACTCATATGGCTTCCATGTCCTTGCCCGCCGGGCCGCGATCGCGGCAGGGGCGGACGATGCCTTGTTGCTAGACGCTGCCGGTCGGGTGCTGGAGACGACAACGGGCAACGTGTTCTGTGTGCGAGCGGGTCAGCTGTGCACCCCTGCGGCGAGCGGGGGGTTCCTGGAGGGGGTGGGCCGGGCAGCCATCCTTGAGCAGTTGGCACACGCCTCCCGGGCTGTCGAGGAATGCGACCTTGGCGTCGAGGATCTGGCGGCTGCCTCGGCCATCTTCACTACCAACGCGGTGCATGGACCGCGGCCTGCGGCCCTGCTTGGATCCACTGTGGCGCCGCTGCCGCCGGGGGTTATCGAGGCCTGGCGCTGTGCGATTGACCCTGGCGGAGTCTAGTTCGGGCGAAGGCTTGCACGGGCAGGGGCCCAGCCTATAGTCCTGCGCCGAACTCGGGTACCCGTAGCTCAATTGGATAGAGCACCTGACTACGGATCAGGAGGTTTGAGGTTCGAGTCCTCACGGGTATGCCATTGCAAGCGGCCTCGGATCCACGCGCTGGAACCGAGGCCGCTGGATTTTGGGCTTGGCAGTGTCACTCCGCGATGCCGGACTGCCTGCGATGGGATCGGTGGCCCCCGTTTTCTTGCATCGCTTGTCGGCAAACGGAGCCTGACCCTGGGCCATCCGCGAGGTGCAACGGAATTCGGACAGCGTCTGGCGGGTGAACGACAGTCGTTGCGACAGCTAAGTTAGTACGCCGATGATCCAGAGCAATCCGAGCCACCACGGCACGGCAACGACCAGGATCCCTGCTGCGAGGGCGAGCCACTGTGACAGCGGCATGTAGAGCGGCGCAGGTTCTTCAATTGACTTCGATGTCATCCATGCCCCTCCCGTGGGGTGGTTCGTAGACTGCCCATAGTATGGGGGGTTTCGGGGCCCTCTGACTACCCGCCGGAACCCGGAAACCTTACCTGCTAGTAAGCCTCTGAGGGCGATACGTTACAGGGTACGGGCTGGGGAATATCGGGACCCTGGGCGCTTGCCGGGATGCTGCGGGCCCTGCGCGGTGATGGCCAGTTCCAACTGAGGTCCGGCCCGCGGAATTTCCGTGCCTGATCGAATCGGGATCGGAAGCGCCGTGACAATTTTGCCACGCATGAATGTCCCGCAATCGACCGCGCGCCTGGCGGTCTCGACCCCGAAAGTCAGGGGTTGCCCCTAGCGCGGTTTGGGAGCTTGGATGGAAACCTCGCTGGACGGGAAGTTCTTGGGCACTGGAATGGTGACCTTGCGCCTGGCCGCCCATTGCACGCTGCGCTGCAACACGGTTTGGAAGCCGACGCAGTGTAGCGATGGGTGGTCCTTCTGGCGTTTGCCGTGGTGGCCCATCACCGTTGTCACGCAACGTCCCTTGCCGAATGGGATCCACCAGGTGATGGGCTCATGTGCTTGTGTGCCACGCTTGTCCTTGGCGGAGAATGCGGTGCTCAAGACCGTCATGTTGGCGGCTGGTCCTCGCTGGCCGTGATAGAGTTCGTCGCGCCCGTGACGCCACGTCGGTGGTAGTCCCTTCATGATGGGGTGATCAGGCTGGCGCACCTTGATCATGAACGCGTGTTGTGGTCCGTGGCCCGCGCCGGGCCCCTCGCCGCGAGGGGTTATGATCTGTTTGCCGGTGGCATCGTCGATGGTGAGCCGCTTGTCGAACTTGTTGTTGCGCCAGCCCAGTCCGATCATCTGGTTGTATGCCTTCCAACCCTGAAATGGGTTGTTGGCTGCGTGCACGAAGACCACGCCACCACCTTCGCTGACGAACTTCTCGAACGCGTTGCGGACCGTCTCGGGCCACAGCAGCCCGTTGTAGTTGACTACCACGACGTCGGCCTTGCCGAACGCCGGGTTCCACTGATTCCAGGCGGCGCGCGGAGCACCCCGTCCAGGGCTCATCGTCGAGTTGACGGCAAAGGCTCCTGACTGGGCGAGGATGGCACGCAGGGCTGATGTTGTTGGCAGCCATCCGTGGTTGTTTTGTCCGTCGACGATCAGGACCTGAATCAAGGCGGGCGGTTTTTCTGATTTTGCCTGCTGGCCGAGACCGGGAGCGAGGCTGGACAAACTACACAGCAGGATCGGGAGGAGACGGGTCATGCCGGAAGTATGGAGCCGCGGACTTCAGTTCGCAAACGGCACCACGTACGGTCCTTCTGGAATGACCGCCAGATCCCGGTCGTCGTGGCGTGCCAGGCTCTCGGCGACTGCCTCGTTCAGGTCGTCAGTGACCTGCAAGCTGGTGAGACGCCGTTGTTCTTCGTCGAGGCCGTCTGAGTAGAGAGTCACGGTGACGCCCTCCGGCGGTCGGGCCAACATCATGGTCTGCCACTCATCGATCGATGCGTGGGTGTTCCCGGCCGTCGATGCCAGGAATCCCTCACGGCCCAGGTCCAACAGTCGGCGCTGGGCTGCGACGTATTCCGGCGAGCCCAGGCCATCCTCGCAGCGCGACGCGACGAACAGGTCGCCGCCACTCTCGAGGATCCCGAGCGGACCGACCAGGCCCTTGATCGTCTGGTAGAAGGACTTGTCCAACGGGTAGCCGGCCGAGCTGGTGACGACGGTCTTGAACCGGCGGCCGGTCTTGACTTCCGCGAAGGGGCGCATGAACGCCACCGCCTCCAGATGGCTCGCGACGATCTCTCCAAAGTTTACGAACGCCAGGCGGCGCTTGTCATCGATCACGGTGTTGAGCGCCAGGGCGCCGCCGATCATCGCTACCGCTTCGAGTTGTTCCTCGTGCAGGGGGTTGCCGTCGAGGTTGCAATTGACCGCCCGCGGATCCGACATGAACTGGTAGTTGTGCAGCGTTGTGATCGTGTCGGCGTGGGCGATGCCCGGGGTGATGACTTTTCGGCCACCTGAGTAACCTGCCATCAAGTGCGGCTCGATCAGGCCGGTGGCGATCCTCAGATCGGCATCGACAAAGCGCCGGTCCAGCTTGATGACGGTACCGCGGCTGGTGTGCCCTACTTCGACGTGGGCTTCATCATCTCGTGCGAAGTGGTTGGCGACGGTGACGGTCTCTGATACCCAGGGATCACCGACCACTTCCGCGAGTTCGTCCTCGACGTTTGGCCGATGCAGTCCAGTCGCGACCAGGATGGTGATGTCGGTCGCTGCGATGCCGCCGGCCATCAGACGTTCGATGATCGGTCGTAGGAACAGGCCGTTGGGTACCGGGCGTGTGATGTCGCAAATCAGGATGCAGGCCGAGCGGGCGCCAGACGCGAGCGTACCAAGGTCCGCTGCGTCCAAGGCCGCGGCGATGGTGGCGGACGGATCGTCGAGCACCGGCATCGGGGGCTTCTCGATGACGGTTGGGTTGGCGTCTGCGGGCAGCGTGAGTTGGAGGCCTTCACGGCCGTAGAGCAACTGGATGTCCATGGGGAATCAGGGCGCCGTCGTCACTTCTGCAGGTCGGTCTTGCTTGTCATGCGTCAGCTCCGGCCAGGATGCAGCCGAGGTCTTGGGGGAGTCCCAGGGAAAACGATGCCGCGACGAACATTAACAGAGCCGGGCAGAAATAGTCCGTCCATCCTAACGCTGGCATGCGCCCGGGCGTGACCCGATTGGCGAAACCCTTGTTTGCCGTGGCGCCCCGAAGAACGCAGATTTGGGCCGTAGCCTGGCGATGATGGCTCGCAACTACGAACCTCGGATCTATACTCCCTCCAGACCACCAGAACTCCCCAAGGAACGACTATGCAAACTCATCGCGGCACAATGATCCTCGTCTTCGGAATCCTGGGGATTGTGTTCTGTCCACTGTTTGCGCCCGCGGCCTGGATCATGGGGAGTGGCGACCTGACGCAGATCCGTGCCGGCGCCATGGATCCAGAGGGCGAGTCCATGACCAATGCCGGCAAGATCCTTGGGATCATCGGTACGATCCTGGCGGTCTTGGGGCTGTTGATTCTGTTGGTGGCGGTCTTCTTCCTCGGCTTTAGTCTGGTGGCACTGGAGCCGCAACTACCGAAATGAGGATCTCCGGGGCGTCGTGCTTACCGCACTGCGTCCCATTCGCGAAAGTCATCCCACCAACCGTCTTTTGGAGGTCGGTTGCTGCCCTGTCTTAGGACTTGCAGGATCTGGTCGGCCTTGCGGGTCAGGTCCTTGTCCTGCCTCGCGATGGCGAAGTGGCGGGCGACCTGCACGGCACCCATCGACCAGGCGGTGATCCCGCCGCCCGCCCACTTGCACACCTGTGGGTGGCTGTCGCGCTTTTGTTGCTCGGTGAGGGGGCTGCGGTCTTCGTTCCATCTCATGGCGTAGCCGACCCGCGCTCCGGATCGATTGGTGCGCCATCCATGCCGCAAGGTCATGGTGGCGATGGTGTCTGCCATCATGCGGGCGCTCTCGTCACCGGTGGTCCGGTAGAGGGCGAAGAACCCGATCGCCGCCAGGCTCTCCTGCCAGGGGTTCCAGTATGGCGCCTTGCCCTCGAGCATGCGGCCGTCGGGTTTCTTGATCGCCATTGGGCGAACTTCGCCGGGCTTGAAGTCGCGGCCAGCCCAGCAGGGCAGGTAGGACTTCTGCATCCGTTGGCGCATCCTGGTCAGCAGGGCCTTGTCGCCGGTGCACTGGTAGAGCCAGCAGCCGAGCAGCAGCATGCGCCCGGCGGCGCGAGGTGCTCCCGACCCGGTGGTTGCGATCCCGTCGGCCAGGGTCTGGCTGGCGAGAAACAGCTGCACCTCGTTGTCGATCTCGCGCCGGGCCCAGGCGCTCCCGGTCAGCAGGTAGTAGCCGCAGAGGTAGTTGCTGCTCCAGTGCTGGCGATCCTTGGCCCGCCAACCGTTCCGAAAGTGCTTGGGTTCGGGGCAGGGCTTGCCCAGTCGATCGGGTGAGACCCCACAGTTCCAGTGCGGACGACCGCTCCAGATGACCAGCTTGTCGTGGTTGGCGACCCGCAGCGCGGACCCGTCGGCCTCGAAGAAGTGTACCGGTCGACAGGCTTCTTGCAGCATCGCGCGTTCTACCTCCAGCAGGAAGGACGGCAGACCGGTGCTGGCGACGGCGCTGAGTTTGAGGATTCCGAAGTCGTCCTGATTGCCGGTTTGCGACGGGTTCTTGCTCAGTTGAAACTCGAAGCGCTTGAACGGGTCACCGAGCAGACTACCGCTACGTACGAAGTTCGCGTGCCGGCGGGCCATCGCCGCCCGGCCGAGCGAGCCAGCCAGCCAGGGTGGAGGCTTCGGTACATAGCCGAATGGGCCATAGGCGCCGCTATCACTCCAGGGTGTGCTGGCGAGCACCGGCCCGAGGGCGGCGGCTTGCAGAGTCTGCCCGCGCAGGTCGCGGTTGTTGACCAGCATGGGCGTGAGGACGCCGACGCGGCGGATGCCCTGCGCGTCGCCCAACGCGGCGTCGCGCAAGAGCGTCACATCCGACCCTCCTTCTACCAGGCGGTTCTGGACTCCCAGTTGCCGAGCGTGGCGGAGTACCAGACGCATGCCCCGCGACCTGATGACGGCGCGTTTGATGTTCCGTCGAAGGTCCTTGGTGGTGGGGTCACTGAAGAACAACCCGAGGCTTAGATAGCAGTGAGACTGTCCTCGATAGCTGGTGACGATCAATTCGAAGACCAGGCCGGCTTGTCCAACCCGGCAGCGGTACAAAGACACGCGGCGTGCAGGATTCTCTTCGAGGTGTCGCACGAACTCCGGGGTGCCACGGATGACCGCCTTGTCGAGGATGACCTCGATCGAGATCTTCGTGGTACCCGTCTCGAGCGGGTCGCGGATTTGCAGATCGGGTGGCAGCGGTATGGTGTTGCCCTTCTTTAGCGGTAGGAGGACTTCGCTGAGCTGGTCCAATTGCGCGGGAAACAGGCAGATCGCCTGGCGCAAGGACCCGTCATCCCAGCGGGCACCGATCGGTTCCCAAATGGTTGGGCCTTCGCCGACCCGCAGGTCGGGCTTGGCGGGCACTTGCCCCTTGCTGAACGGCACGACCGCGCTGGCCCATTCGCGGCGACTGAAGGGGCTGAGGTTCTGGACCGTAATCCCCGGCTGTTGCGCCGGAGCCTCAGCGCTGAGCGCCACCAGAAGTCCTAAGCCGGCCACTCCCAGCCAGACCGTCCCGAGGAAGGCGGACAACATTCGCATAGCAGGATGGTAACGATTCACGACCTATGCTGACTAGCGGGACAAAACCGTCCTTTGAAAATCTGCCTCGGATAAGGTGTCGGGTGCTCTCCCGCTCCGCTCCCCCCGACTCTCTGTTGCTACCCAGCCTGTGATCATGCGCGGAATTCTCCTACCGCTGACGATTTGCCTCTGTCTCTTCGACGCGAGTGCGCAGAACGAGGACGAGATCAAGTTCCTCAAGGCGAAAGCCAAGGACCTGGACAAGTACGCCCGCCTGGCCTTCGACCAGGGCTATCCGATGGAGGCCCGCCGCATCTGGCAGGAGATCCTGCTGACCTACGATGTGGATCACATGGCATCACGCCTCGCCCTTGGCTTTAAACGCTCCAACGACGCCTGGATGATGCACGCCAACTTCTCGTTTCCGGGTGCGGACAACCCTGACAAGCGTGCTCTCCAGAGAGTCGAGGCGCTGTGGAAGAAGACTGCCAAGAAGGTCGGCGGCGGCCATCGGAAATTTGCGGAGCAATTTCAGGCGGCTGGGCGAACTGATCGCGCCAGTTGGCACTTCTCCCGCGCATTGCGGTTTTTGCCAGACGATGTCGTCTTACGGGCGAAATCAGGTTTGAAGAGTTTTTACGGCCTGGTCGGTTCGGAACTCGAATCGCAGCTCTACGAAAACTCCAAGGCCATGCAGGATCTGGTCATTGCAGAACTCAAGAAGTCGTACCCCGTGCAGGAGTTGGCCAGCAGCAAGCAGAACCAGTTCCTGACCAGGGCGAACATCCCGCATGCCGGTTACAAGACCGATAACTACACCATCTGGTCCAACTGGGAGCCGGCCTTCATCAAGGACATCGCCCAGAACGTGGAGCGCTCACGTGCGTTTTGCGCGAAGTTCTTTATCGGCAATCCCGGTTTTCGTCCGGCGGATCTGCAGATCAAGACGCTGATCCTGATCAAGGGAGAGGATCTCTACAAGGACATCCTGAAAGCCAACAAGGACCAGTACCGTCCGGAAGTGCTGAAGTTCCTCCTTGAGTACACCGGTATGTGCACGATTGGCAGGGGTGCGGCCAAGGCGCAGCTTTCAGGTGATGCCAGTGACCGGACCGTATTGGACTTGTCGATCCGTTATCCAGTCGACGAATGGGCTGGAATGCGATGCGATGCTCTCAATGAGGGAGTTGGTCATGCGGTTGTCGCGATGTTCCTTGGCAGGATCGAGGTGTTCACGTTGGACATGGAGTCCCAGGCTCACACTGTGACCAGCAACCGGCGCCACCGGGTGTTGACACCGGACATCGAATCCTGGCGTGATCTGGCGATTGAGTCGGCTTTTGAGCTGCGCGGAACACCGCTCGCAAAGATGCCATTGATCAGCGCTGCGAACTTCCCCGCCGATGCGCGTATTCGCGCCTGGTCGTTTTCTGATTATCTGCTGCGTCGTGATCCACGCTTGCTGTTGGAACTGGACGCGACCCGCGCCAGCAAGAGTCCACCCGCGGTGAGGGGAGCATTTCGGGCCAACACTGGCATCAGTCTGGATCTTCTCGAGAAGGAGTGGCGTGACTTTTGGACCGGAGCGACGCCGGTCCTACGCGCATTGCGTGGGAGTCGACCGCCGTTTGATGCGTCCAGCAAGGATGCCGTGAAATGGATCTCTGCCTTCAACAAGGCTCGCAAGAAATACTGGCCTCGTCAGGGCAAGGCGCCGGGTCCGGTGACTTGGAACGTCGCCTGGTCGCTCCTGTGCAAGCAGCACGGCAAGTACCTCGCCAGCAATTCTGGCGAGCGTGGCGCGGTGGCGGAGCAGACGCAGCGCGATGGCCTGAAAGGCGCATCGAAGAAGGGCGAGTACTTCGCGCAGATGGCGCTGGTGTCGACGGACAGGAGCCCCTCGAAGACCTTTGCCGGGTGGATTCACCTGCCGGGCTACCGTGACGCCCTGCTCAATCCGCATTTGTCGCAGGTCGGTTTGTACTCCGAAGCTGGCATCACCGTGATCGACGCATTGCGTGGGATCGTGCCGGCGAACGGAACACCGATGCTGGCCTATCCGTTCAACCAGTCCAGTGGTGTACCTGCCAGTATCGAACTCGCGGAGTTGGGCCCGGCCGTGGCGGCATTGATGAAGCGCGATGATCTTGAGGGCGAAGTTGGCTACCCGATCAGTCTGCATACCTGGCAGGGTGGTTCCGCCGCCAATGCGACCTGCGTGGTGCGGGCCCGGGGCAAGACGGTCGCGGGGATCGTGCAGAGTACTGGCGCGGGCTTCAACCGTCGTAACTCGGCGCCTGGCTTGCGCGTGTTCTATCCGCTCGAGCCTCTGCCTCGTCAGACACGGATCGAGGTGCAGTGGACTCTCGGGCCGGATCGCGGTGTGCGTTGGAGTTTTAGCACCCGTTAGGAGTCCGCTAGCGGATTCCCGAGGCTGGGTCGAGAGGAACTCCAGAGCTGCCGTACGACTTTCGGTGGTCCTGGATCCCGCCATGGCCCCGGTTTAGAAGTAACAAACTTGCCGGAATAGCGCCGCGGGTTGTCCCCTGGGCTGACTATGAGTTGAATGGGGGCAACGCGCCTCCCTTCCAACGAGAAAACCAATGCGAAGCCTATCCCTGACCAGAAAACTCACTTTCCTCGTCGTAGTCAGCGCCCTCGCGGCGACGACCGTTGCCCAGCGTGGTGGTGGTGCCGGCCGTGGCCGCAATGCCATCCCGGAGCCGAAAGGCAATCACGTCGTGGTGCGGGTAGAGAACAAGCTCGCCATCGTCCGCAAGTCTCAGGTCTCTTGGTACAAGCAAATGCTCGGCCAGCAGTACCTTGAGGAAACGAGGCAGTGGAAAGAAGCCAGCAAGGCCGCAAAGAAGAACAAGGTCAAGCTCGAGACCCCGAAGCCGGCCAAGAAGAAGCTGAAGGTAGTCAACGCAAGCAGCAAGACCGAGGAAGCAGCGCGCAAGATCCTCGAAGCCTTGCTCGAAAAATCACAGAAGAGCAAGAAGTCGAAGGTCAAGCTAGAAGAAGGTGACGTGCTTGGCGAGGCAGCCGGCCGTGGACGTCGCCGTGGTGCAGACCGCCGTGGCGCAGACCGTGGCCGAGGTGGCGACAAGAAGAACGAGACCGACAAGAAGGACAAGGCAGACAAGAAGGACAAGGCAGACCGCTAGACCATCTAGCCAGTGACGCGTCTGGGCTCGCTCGTGTACCGGGGGAGGCCAAGGAGACCCGCTCAGCGGGGATTCTCGGCGGTCGGGGGGATTACCGCGGTTATGCTCTGATCTTCCAGGTCATCGCGCGTTACGTCCCGCACAGCGCTGACTAAAGGATCCCACCCGATGTTCTACACCCCCTGCTCCGCTAGAACCCATATGTCCCTGGTTGGGACTCTCTGCCTGGGTCTGCTGTTTGCCCAGTGCGAGAGCAGTAGCAGTAGCGGTGGCGGTGGCGGCTCGACGTTGCCTCCGAACTCGCTGGTTCCGGACGATGTCTTGACGGTGCAAGAAGGCAACACGACGGTCGGGATCACCGTCAGGAAGGTCAATCCCACCGGCAGCGAGATTTCTGTCGACTACGCGACCGGCGATGGGTCCGCATCAGGTTCCTCGGACTACACCCAGGTGTCGGGCACGCTGACCTGGTCCGCTGGCGACAACACCGACAAGACCATTGCGATTACGATCCTCGATGATGCCTGGTTCGAGGGTGTGGAACAGTTTCGCCTCGACTTTACCAACGCCCAGGGCGGTGTTTTGCAGAGTCCCAGTGCGACGATCTTCATCCTCGATGACGAGACCAGCCCTGCTTCGACCGATCAGACCCAGCATTTGCTCTTTGGTCTGCCCACGGCTACGGCTGGCGCGGCGATCGGTGATGTCGACGCGGACGGCGTCGCGGACTTCTTGGTTGGCGATGGTCAAGCGGCGAGCCAGGCTGGCGTGGTAGATGTGCGATCAGGCAAGACCGGCAAATCGTTATTTCAATTTACCGGAGCGGCTGGCGAACGACTCGGTAGCTCGGTGTGTGGTCTCGGAGATCTTGACGGCGATGGTGTTGCTGACTTTGCCATGGCGGCGTCGGGGACTGAGTTCTTCATTGCCCGCGTGATGTCAGGCAAGACCGGTCTGCAACTGTATGAATTCAAGGGCATCAGCAAGGGTGTCTGGACCAACATGAGGGTCGGGTCGGCTGGTGACGTTGACAAGGACGGCACGCTGGACGTCGTGCTAGGTCTGCCGCAGTCAGCGCCAGCGTTTGGCGAGGTTCGGATCTTCTCCGGCAAGGACGGCACCTTGGTGCGCACCCTGTCGGACGGCAAGGGCGGCGCGAGCTTTGGCTCGGCGATCGCAGGCGGTGGGGATATCAACCGGGACGGTTTCGCGGATCTTCTGGTCGGTGCGCCGGGTGAGGCTGCATCTGTAGGAGGCGAAGGCGTTGTTTATCTCCTGTCGGGCCAGACCGGCGGCGAACTCGCTCGCTTGTTGGGTGCTTCCCAAGACGCAGCATTTGGAACCTCGGTCGCTCTGGTGGGGGATCTCGATAACGATGCTACGCCGGACTTCATGGTGGGTGCGCCGGGTGCGCAGGCGACGGCGGGTGAGACTCAGGTGTTCTCCGGCCGGACAATCACTACCTTGTTCACGTTTCGTGGTGGCAGCCTTCAATCCGGTCATGGGGCAAGCGTTGCTTCGGCCGGTGACGTTAACCAGGACGGTTCTCCGGACTTGTTGATCGGTGAGCCGGGCGACTTGTTGACCCAGACTGGAGTCGGAGCTGTCAAGATCTACTCGGGGGCTGACGGGGCGTTGTTGTTTCGTTATCAAGGCTTGTCGACGGACACCAACTTCGGGCGAGTGGTTTCCAGCGCTGGCGACGTCAATGGAGACGGGGCGGATGACGTCCTCCTGGGTGGTAGGAATGTGCTGGTCTTGCTGTCCGGTAAGGTGATGTCACTGACGTCGGAGTCCTACGAGTTGTCCCTCAGTCAGGGGGGAGACGTGGTGTTCAATCTGGACGCTGGCAGCCCCCAAGGCTTAAGGGACTACATAATGGCTGGTTCGCTGGGGACTTCCCCAGGGATGACACTCGGTGGCATCCATGTGCCCCTGAACTCGGATGCCTGGTTCCAGGCTAGTCTGCTCATGTATCTCAACGCCGGATTTGAGCAAATGCGTGGACGGCTCGATATCGCAGGCCGTACCAAGGTGACCCTGCGCTATCCGCAGACACCTACCTCCACGAATGTCGGGATTACGGTGTATCACGCGATCATCGTGAACCAATCAGGGACGTATTACTTCGCGAGCAATCCTGTGCCCCTGACGTTTCTCAAGTAGTGCCCTGACGGAGTCGGGTGGGTGCGGAACCGGAGGCATCGGACGCTTCCCTTGGCAAGGCAGTTTTCGCGAAGCCACCAGGAGTGCGGTCTACCGTACGTTTTTGGGTGAGCCGCGATTCGCACGCCCGTGGCTGTTTCCCGTGAGTCGGGGGTGTAGTGTTGAGGGGGTCTACACGTCTCCTGCCGCAACTCTCAGGTCACTATCTGCTATGCAAAAGGCTCTGATCACTCTTGGTCTAATCGCGATTCTCCCGTGTTTTGCGAATGCCCAAAGTCCGGCGACTCCACCACACATCAACATCTCATCGGAGATTGACTCTGGTTACATCGACAACCCTGGTGCAGCCAAAGTCGTCTTCAAGCACAGTTGGAAGCTCAAGGATACGGCCTGGCTGCAGTTGAAATTTGGCGAGCACACCAATCTCCCGCGGGGTTCCTTCCTCCGGCTTACCGGCAGCTTGGACATGGTGCAGCAACGTCACGATGGTGCTTCCCTCATGGAGTGGAACATGTGCTCCGCCGCCTTCAATGGTGACCAGATTGTTCTCGAACTCATCGCCGGGCCGAACACCAAAGCCAGCCGCATCAAGGTCCAGACCATCATTCGCGGCCTGTTCAACAGGTCGCCT
>JAYZDB010000155.1:0-9570 GCA_036338025.1 Planctomycetota bacterium | reverse complement strand
CCACCGGATGCACTGTCTCGCCAAGTGTTCGACCACCGACGCCTTCCGTGCCGGGATAGACCGTCTCGCCGCCATCGAGTCGAAGAGCACTTCGACCCTGCGCGTGGTACTCGACGTCGATCCCGGCTCGCTGCTCTGATCAGTCACTGTAGGCTCGATAGCATCGGGCCTGGGGACTCCGCTCCGGAGATTCGAAAAACCACCGGGGTAGACTGCCGATAATCCCCTCAGGGAGATGTCAGGCAAGCGGATGGGGCGACAGGAAGCAGGGCTGGGGACGAGTGAGATGGCGGTCGCCTGTACCGTGATGGCGGTCTTCTTCGTGCTGGTCTCACACATGATGACCTCTACCTATTCGACGGCGGAGCACGGCACCCAGGCCAGCCGGATTGACGCGTGCAACCGGAAGATCCTCGATCAGATGCAGTCCGAGGTCTCCGCCGCCGTCGAGATCTTCCAGCAGGATGACATCGGCGTGGAACTGTTCGAGATCCTCCAAAAGCCAGAGCAGGCGGTGCCCATCGAGTTCACCAGCCTGTCGCGGGTGCTCGGCGGCAGGGTGTTCGGTCGGGAGCTCAGGTCCGGTGCGCGCACCGGCAACGCCCTGATGTTCGCGAAGTGGGAGCGGACCAAGAAGATCGAATGCGGCGAGCTGAGCGACGAGGGTGGCGAACAAGACCGCAAGGACACCACCAGGTACGAGATCGATGTCTACCGCCTGATCTGCTACTACCTGGTACCGGTGGGCGAGGGCCTGAATCTGTCCCGCTTCGTCAGCGAGGGTCTCGCTGACGCGACGCAGATCGAGGCGATCGAGCTGGCCGAGGATCAGCTCGAGGTGATGCGCAAACTGGTCGGCGACAAGGTCACCGGCGCCTGGCGACGCGACGTGGTCGCACCTCCGGACTGGTTCGTGATCAACCCGTCCCGTGGTACCATGGACAGCGTGGAGTTCATCGCCCAGGATCCGCAGCAGGCGAAGTTCATGCTGGATCCCAAGGTCTACGCGATTGCCAGCAACGACGCGGATGAATCGTTCGGGGTGGGTGAGTTCGGCGTCAAGACCAGCCAGCAGGGTGGCTTCCCGCATGGCTTCGAGGTCCAGATGATGGGACCGCCGTCCGAACGTGAATTGCTGCTGCACCTCACCTTGGTGTCGGCCAGCAGTCGGGCGGGATCCGAGGTCTACTCGAACCTGCGCCGCCAATTCGTACAGGGCAAGTGAGCGCGTCCGGCGCGCACGCACTCAGCAGACCTGCCAGAAGTCTCTTGGAGCCAGTCCTTGCCCCGATGCGGGGCGTCGATACGATCTGCCTCCCCCTCGCCGAGCGATCGGCGGGATCTAGGTCGGAGCGTGGCGCAGCCTGGTAGCGCACCTGCATGGGGTGCAGGGGGTCGGAGGTTCAAATCCTCTCGCTCCGACCACTCTTCGTTTCGCGAGGAAGCGGCGCGAAGCGCGACCCTTCGGGCTTCGACAGAGAATCAACATGGGAGTGATGGAAGGAAGTTCCGCGTCGTCCCCTGGTTTCATCCGTCGCAGGCCTCGGCTCGCTCTGGCCTTGGTCGTACTCCTTGTCCTGTCAGGATGGCGACTGTATCGGGAGTATGTGCCCGCGGGTGGACAGTGGTGGCCTGTTGGAGCCTGGCTGCTGGATCCTGTCGTCGAAGTCGGGGAGCTCCGTTCTCCCGGTGGTCAAACGGTCCTGTACCTCGTGTTCATGGACGCAGGCGCTGCTCACAGCGACAATTTCTGGACGGTGATCTACCGCTACGACTGGCTGGTCGGCAGAACCTCGGTGGCCGAAGGGTTCAGCGCACACGACGTGCGGTATGAGCGAGATCCACTACCCATCCAGTGGTTGGATGAGCACAGCTTCCGGATCGGCTTCGTGGGGAAACGAAGGGATGGTCCGGTGGAGTACCGGACCATCCACTTGGATTGAGTGCCGAAAGACTACCTGGGCGCCGAGTTCAGACCCGACTAGAGCTTGATGGTAACGACGTTGGACAGCGTTGCCTTGTTACCGCCAAAGGCAATCCCAACGGCCTGGAAGTGGAACTTACCCAGGCCGGTCCAGGAAGCGGGTACGGCGGGCGCCAGGTCGTGCTCAACGTGCCCACAGCACCCGGTCCCGATCTGTGCGCCGGTCAGGTAGAGGGTGGGACTCGTGAGGTAGAACTGGCCGGAATTTGCCGGCAGCAGTGGGATGCCGGGCTGTCGGCCAAGCCCCACGTAGAGCATGCTGAGGCCAGCATCCCAGCCAGGGCCATAGTGGATCATTGCTTGCAGCGAAGTCCCTGCACCAGGGAAATGTCCATTCAGGCCCTTCTTGCCGTTGTGACCGCCGTAGGCACCCATTCGCATAGCTGGACCGTCGATCCCGATACCGAAAGACCCGGCATAGGTCCAGTCGCTGTATGGGCTATGCCTGGTAAACCCTCCCTTGATCGACCAGTTGTTGCGCAGGGCATGGGCATTGACCGTGTGAGAAGCGTGGTTCTCCCCAAAAAGACAGAGGCCGTCGTTCGGCCAGTTGGATGCCGCCGGGAACTCAACGCCGATGGAGAAGAAGTTGCGACAGTTGGGTAGCTTCAACCTACTACTGAACGTCAAGGTGATCATTTGGGCCTTGGCGCCGGTGCCTCCGCCTATGTTCCAGCCGGGAAACCTATGGAGCAGCGCGCTGGCGGCAGGGTACGGCCCAACTTTGTCGTTGCCCGCACGCACCACGACAGCAAAATCCTCAATTGTCGCGGCATTTTGATCGCGGAGGAAATAACTGAGTTGGCGGATGCCGCAGTTATTGCCGTTGTCGCCCAATCCACGGTTGAATTGCGAGAGAAAACCTATGTGTATCTCGCCCGCTTGGTTATCAAGGCCTGACCGGGTAAGGCTGCTGATCGAACCTCCGTGGTACCCATAGTACTGCTGGGCAAAAACGGCGGGGCTGAGGGCAGAGAGGGAGAGTAACGCGAGGCCTAGATTTCGGCGCATGGCAGGTGTCCTTGGGCTGGGATTCAGCGAGGGTGAGACTTGAGCACCGCACCAATGGAGCGCGGCAGGGCCAGTAGTCTAGCAGTTGCCTCGGATTTGTATGACCGTGACTTATGCAAATTGTCCCCGGCCAATTAGCTACGGGCGCACCAGGATTACGGTCTGAAATAAACTTTCATCCTTCGACTTGGTGTCGCGAATCGGGTGCTTGGATGAGAATGGTTTTCGGATCGGTTGTGTGCGGAGACCATGTGATGGGCGGTTGGACTACCAGGCCATCCATTTGGATTGCACGCTCCGGGCGTAGTCGGCACACTCTCGAGCCACGCTATGCCAAACGCCTACATCAGTGGAACCGGGTCGCATGCTCCAGCCAATATCGTCCACAACGCCCACTTCGATGCCATTGGGTCCAGTGATGCTTGGATCCAGGAGAAACTCGGCATCCGCGAGCGACGCATCTCGACCGGGGAAACCACCAGCGACCTGGCCACAGAAGCAGGTCGACTCGCGATAGAGGATGCGGGGCTGACCCCGGCGGACATCGATCTCATCGTCCTCGCCACCGCCACCCCGGACCGGCCCGTCCCCTCCTGTGCGTGCATTGTCCAGCAGAAGCTGGGTGCCCTCGACGCGGCCGCGTTTGATATCTCCGCTGTGTGTTCCGGCGCTCTCTTCTCCATTGCAACGGGAGCCCAGTTCATCCGGTCGGGCATGTACGAGCACGTTCTGGTCATCGGGGCGGACACGTTCTCCAACATCATCGATTGGTCCCGACGGGACGCCGTTTTCTTCGGAGACGGCGCCGGAGCCCTGGTCCTCTCGGCCACGGAAGAGGACAAGGGATTCATCGACTTCCTGCTGCATACCGACGGCACCGGTATTGAGCACTTCACGGTTCGCGGCGGCGGCTCGGAGATGCCAGCGTCAGCCGAAACGGTCGCCGCAGGACACCACAACTTCAGCATGAACGGCAAGGCGGTGTTCGATACGGCGATCGATGTCCTTCCGGGGAGCATCCACCGGTTGTTGGAGCGCAACCGAGTCACGGTGGACCAACTGCAATGCATGCTGCCTCACCAACCCAGTATCCAGATCCTGCAGGAAATCGCGCAGCGCATCGGCATGCCCTTCGATAAGGTGAAGACGAACATGGACCGTTACGCCAACACTTCGGGCGGCACCATTCCCATCCTCCTCGATGAGATCCGCCGCGCCGGGGATCTCAAGCCGCGCGACCTTGTCCTCTTTGCTGCCGTCGGGGCCGGGTGGACGTGGGGGACAGCTCTCTACAGATGTTGATGCAGTCCACCATGCTCCAAGACAAGACCTTTCTCATCACCGGCATTGCTGATGAACATTCCCTGGCGATGTACGTCGCCAAGGAAATCCTCGCTACCGGTGGACGTGTCATCTGCACGGGGCTGGGAGTCAGTCCATTCCACGCATCCCTCTCCGACCGCGCGCGGGAGTTTCTCGATCGGAACTATCGGGACTTCGAGGCTTCTGTTCGACGCGAACTGGGAGAGGTGCGCACCGAGAACGTGGATGTCACCCTGGAGGACAGCGTCGCCGCGTTGGCACGGAACCTGAAGGATGATGGTGTCCAGCTCCATGGCTTTCTGCACGCCATCGCCATGGACAAGACCATCCGGCAGAAGGAGGTCAAGCCGTTGCTGCAGGTGACTCGCGACGAGTTCTGCGACACGCTGGATGTCTCGGCCTACTCGCTGATCCGACTGACCCATCATCTGCTCGCCGAGGGAGTTCTCCAGGCGGGTGCCTCGATATGCTCGTTGAGCTATATCGCAGCGGAGAAGGTCACCTTCCATCCTTACCGCAACATGAGCGTAGCCAAGGCCGCACTGGAACGGATCACCGTCGAACTCGCCGACGAACTCGGTCGCCTGAACGGGACCCGGGTAAACGCCCTGCGTTTCTCCCCGTACCTCAGCAGCAAGGCCGGCAACGCGACGCTGAACAGCGAAGACGTCGACACTTCCGATCGCTTGAGTCCACTCGGAAACGCGCTGCCCCAGGATCTGGCCAGAGAGGTCTCCCATCTGTTCCGACCCGATGTCCGCATCACCGGAGAGATCCGGCATATCGACGGCGGCTACCACATCATGGGATGAGTGCTCACCGACGAGAGTCGATTCGGCCACCCACCTGACGACAATCGGGAACGAGAACAACCAGCACCCTGGCACGCCAATCACGTCCCGACCACTTCTAAACCCCGTCGATCGCGCCTGCTGCGCGTCGGAGCCAGATTCGACTACGGCTTGATGGTGAAGACGTTGCTAAGCGTTCCGGTGCCCGACAAGATCCCGGCGGCCTGGAAGTGAAATTTTCCGGCTCCGGCCACGCTCGCGGGCAGGCTCGTCGTCAGCAGGTGCTCTACTTCACCGGCGGCCGGGATCGCTGCGCTGGTGAGGAAGAAGATCGGGTTGGTCAAGTAGAACCGGGTGCCCGGCAGCAGTGGGATTCCGGGCATCCGGCCAATACCCATGTAGAGCAGGCTGGAGCCGGTGGCCATGGCGGCGCCGTAGCGGACGCGCGCTGTCAAGGGATTGCCGGTGTCGGGGAACATGCCGCCCCTGCCGTAGACATTGCCGCCGTTGCCCATCTGCAGCACCGCAGTGTCGAGTGCGATGGCGAGCCGCCAGGTCGAACTCCATGGGCTGTGAGACGCTCGGGTGGCGCCCTTCACGATCTGCCAGGTGTGTTCCTCGGCCCGCGCGTGGGCTTTCTGTACTGACAGCGTTGCATCGCCCCGGGACGCGTGAGTCGAGAGGCCATCCGGGTAGGGCGGTGCCCAGGTCGTCGTCGGCGGGAGTTCGACGCCGAAGGAGAAGTTGTTGAGGCAGTTGGGCAGCACTATGGGGATGACCACCGTCGTGTTGATTCGCCACGCCATCGTGCCGGTCCCGGTGGGCATTTGCACCGGGCCAATCTTGGCGATCAGTCCGCTGGCGCCAGCTTTTGGTCCGAACTGGTCGCTGCCGGTGCGGACGACGAAGTAGATCGATTCCTGGGTGGCGGCGTCTTGATCCTGGATCGTCGCCCGGAAGGTACTGATCGTGCAGGCGCTCCCGTTGTCGCCAACGCCACGATGGAACGGGCGGTGCATCCCTTGCAACAGCTCACCTCCGAGGGTGCCGAGATTGGCCCGCGAGAAGAAGCTGATCACACCCGGGTAGAATTCGAACTCGTTCTGAGCGGGCACGGCGGCGGTGAGGGTGAGGAACACGAGGGCGAGGCTGTGGCGCATGGCAAGGACCCTTGGGTTGGGATGCAGCGAAGTTCAAGATTGGCCGCCGCGTCGAGGCAGCGCGGCAGGGCCATTCTAGCAGTTGCCTTGGATCCGTATGGCTATGACTTGTGCGAATTGTCACCGGTGATCAGGTGCGGACACACATCGCGATTACGGCGTGAAACAAGTCCGCATCCTTCGGCTTCTTGTCGCGAAGCGCTGGTCCAATCCACCTGGATTGCGGTTGGGGGTGGGCGAAGTTGGCCAGGGTGTGCGGGCTACGGGACTGTGCCCGTAGCTTGCCTCGGCCCCGAAAGCGCAGCAGGAGCTGATAGCCGAACAGGAATGAGCGGATCTTGCGCCGCGCGGGGAACGCGGGGACTAGCCTGTGGGCATGAGATACCCGCCCCCAAACGCTGTGCGACGTACGTGCTGGTTGGTCTTGCTACTGAGTTGTTGGTCTGGCCAGCCAGTCGGTGCGCAGAGTCCGGACGCGTCGTCTGCTGCGCGCAAGCCGGTCAAGGTCTACGTCCTGGCCGGCCAGTCCAACATGCTGGAGATGGGCAACGTCAATGGCGGCAACACCCGCCACTCGGCCTTTTTCCAGTCCGCGGATGCAGGCGCCGCCAAGGGCGTCGCCGTTTCGGTCTACGCGGGGAACTACGATCCCGAGCGCGACTACGACCAACTCGAGCCGGTGGCCAACAAGACCGTCGTCTATGACGGCATGGGCAGGGACCCCTTCCCCAAGTCGACTGGCGAGGTGACCTACGTGGCCCGCGGGTTCATCGAGGTCAAGACGACGGGCGTCTACGCCTTTTCGCCAGGCTATTCCAACTCCACCATCAACGTCACCGAACTGGCGGGGCGGGAGGTCTATCGCCGGGAGCCCGGCAAGGACGCGGTCCGCGTGCACGCGAAGATGCTCGGCGGCAAACGCTATCCGTTCAAGACGACCTTTCTGACCAAGGCGGCCGACGGCCTGTTCTGGATGGGCCGGACCGACATCCCGGGGACGCTGGACACCGTGGTGCGGCAGCAACAGAAGTTTCAGTACCTGCTCGATGAGGCTGGCAAGTGGGTCGAGCGCGACGACGTGTTCTTTCAGGACGCACGGCTGCACGGTGGCTGGGGTTGGGAGAAAGATGATCCCAACAAGCTGCGCCTCGACGAAGCCAGGCTGAAGACTCCCGCCAGGCCACTGACCGTCGGCAAGGGCACCTGGGTCGGGATCCCCTTTGGCTTTCTCCTCGGAGATCACCATGACGAACCGGTCCTGATCATCCGCACCGCGATGGGCAACCGTGCTCTGGCGTGGGACTTTCGGCCGCCGTCTAGCGGCAAGCTGCCAGACATCCGCGAAGACCTCAAGAAATGGGAGGGCGCCGAGTACCGCATGATGGTCGAGGGTGTCCGCAAGTCGCTGGAGCACATCGCGGAGGTCATGCCGGGCTACCAGGGTCAAGGTTACGAGTTGGCTGGGTTCGTCTGGTTCCAAGGCCACAAGGACGGCGGCAGCAAGGACTGGGTGGCGGAGTACGAGCGCAACCTGGTGAACCTGATTCAAGACGTCCGCTCCGATCTCAAAGCTCCGAACTTGCCGGTGATGATCGCGACGGTCGGGTTCGGGGGCGAGGCGATGGGCGACAACTACTTGAAGATCCGCGCCGCCCAGATGAATGTCGGAGACCCCAAGAAGCACCCGGAATTCGCCGGCACGGTCAGGACCGTGGACACCCGCGGCTACTGGAGAATCCGGGAGCAGTCGCCCAGTGGTCAGGGCTACCACTACAACCGCAACGCCGAGACCTACATGTTGATCGGTGAGGCTCTCGGCCGGGGAATGATCGACCTGCTGCAAAAAGCCAGGTGACCGATCGTCGGCCCCGCGTGGAATATGACGCCCCAGCATCCGTGGTGGTGGCAAAGGCGTGGTTTGATATTGGTACACCGCTGTAACCGCCAAGATCCTACGTGATGCAAGCGGCGTGAGTCCTTGGCGGAGAAGTCTGGAGGATTCGGAATGATACTTGGGGCTGCGCCCACCTTGCGTACGATCCGGTGCATGGGCGAACGGGTTCGAAACGCAGCGATGCTCCTGGTTCCCGTGGCCATCGCGGTGCTCGCCCACGTGTGGAGTCTGAATGAGCCGTTCCTGGCCGAGGACTTCGCGCGACAGGCTCGCATTCATGCCCATGGGGACTCACAGTTCTCGTGGTTGCCCAGCTTCGCTGATTTTCAGGATATGCCGTTCTTCCGGCCCCTGGTTGAGTTGTCCTTTGGGTTGGATTTCTGGCTCTGGGGCACCAGCACGACGGGCTACCACCTCACCAACTTCGTCCTGTTCGCGATTGTCTGCGCGCTCACCACGGCTCTGAGTTGGCGATTGGTCGGTGATCGTTTTGTGGCCGGGGTCGCTGGTACGCTGCTGGCAGTCTCACCGGTGGTTTCGGAGGTTGTGGTGTGGGTTACCGGGCGCGGCGGGATGATCCCGACCATCGCCGTTCTTGGCGCAGCACTCGCGACCCTCACGCCGCGACGCCCCCGGTTCCTGTGTCTCGCTCCGACTCTGTTCCTGCTCGGCCTGTTCGCCAAGGAGTGGGTTGTCGCGTTTGCGCCGATCCTCGTCGCGATGCGGATCGTGGTCACACGAAGTCCACAGCAGCTCGGTCTGCGAGAGGCCGTCAGGAGCACCGCCCTCCTGTGGCCAGCGCTGGTGGTTTACTTGCTGGCCCGGGCGCTGGTGCTCGGCAAGTTCATCGGCGGCTACGCAGCCGGTGGGGGCCTGTTCTCCCAGACCAGTCGGGGGATCGTGATCGACCGCCTGGACTACCTTGTGGCCCTCGTCCTGCAAACACCAGAGACCGTGGTTGGCGGGACTGCCAGGTACTTGCTGGCGGGCGCCGTGTTGTTGCTGCTCGCCGTTGGCCTCCTGCGTGTCGGTAAAGTCCTCCAAGCTCCTGCACGGATTGTGGTCTGTGTATGCCTGCTCTGGATTGCCGCTGTCACCTGCATTCATCTACCGGTTGTCATCGACCCGGTCGAGTTTGCGGATGTCCGGCACGTGTTTCCTGCGCTGCCAGCGATGTGCATGCTCTTGGCCATGGCCTGCGCCGGGTGGCGTACGGTTCGATGGTGGGCGGCCCTGGGGCTGACCACCCTGTTCGCAATCGGCCTGGTGTCGGCAGCCGGAGAATGGCGGGAGGCGGGACGGATCAGCGAAACCATCGGGGCTGATGCTCGACAGATGGCGGCTCCGGACCAGGTACGTAAGTTGGAGTTGCACGGGATCCCGCCGACGCTTGGACGCGCCCGGCTC
>JAYZDB010000154.1:0-8404 GCA_036338025.1 Planctomycetota bacterium | reverse complement strand
GGCGGAGGATCTCGCGCTCCTCATCGAGGCTCGGGTAGTCCACCTTCACCATGAACATGAAGCGGTCGAGTTGGGCCTCGGGTAGCGGGTAGGTGCCTTCTTGTTCGATCGGGTTCTGGGTCGCCAGGACGAAGAACGGCTCATCGAGGTTGTGGCACACACCGCCGACCGTGACATGTCGCTCTTGCATGGCCTCGAGCATCGCGGCCTGGGTCTTGGGCGGGGTACGGTTGATCTCGTCGGCCAGGATGACGTTGGCGAACAGGGGCCCCGGCAGGAACTTGAACTCGCGGGTACCGGACGCCTTGTCTTCTTGGATGACCTCGGTGCCGGTGATGTCGGACGGCATCAGGTCGGGGGTGAACTGGATCCGGTTGAACTTCAGGTGCAGCACGTCGGCGAGGGTCGAGATCATCAGGGTCTTGGCGAGCCCCGGCACGCCGACCAGCAGGCAGTGCCCCCGGCAGAACAGGGCCATGAACAACTCGTCGACCACGTGTTCCTGGCCAACGATGACTTTCTTGATCTCGCCCTTCATCGAAGCGTAGGCCGTCTGGAGTCTCTCGACCTGCTGAAGGTCCTCGGAAGATGGTTGGTTGGCTTGGTCGCTCATGGGGTCTCTAACTGGTTGGGGGGTCGGGCAGTTCAGCCCCGAATTACGGATTGGTGGGCGGGGAGGCTTGTTCTGACGTCGAAACCCGGTCTCCCAGGAGATCGGGCTCGGGGGCAGAGGATAGCCGATACCCGTTAGACGGTGAGGGGCTGGTGGGAACTTCGGGTTTTTCTCCGATCACCGTGGGGCCTGGCCGTCTTTGCCGGTCGTGTCGCCGATGTCCTTGGACAGGATCGAATCGAGCGAAATTCCGCGTTTGTCCAACTCGACCAGCAGGCTCTGGATGTCGCACTCGAGACCGACCTGGTGCAGGGCGTCGCGGTCGAGTTCTTGGCTCAACCGTCGGTCCGTTTCGACCCGCTCGAAGGCGACCCCGCGCAGAAAGCGCATCTCGGCGATCGCGGGAACGGTGGTCGAGAAAAACAGGGTCAGGGCCAGGGTGGTACTGCCGAGCGCGATCCATAGCGGAAATCTACCGCCATGCACGGGCGTGTCGTCGCACCACTCAGGCGCCGACCGATCTGACCGAGAGCTCCATCCCATCAGGGGTTATGGTAACAGACCAGCGGGGTCCGGGCCAGCGTTCCCCGGCCGTGGGTGGCGAATGTCCGGGGTGCTACCTTGCCTCCGAGCTTCCCGGCGGACGGTGGTCACGCAGCTCCCGGGGGGTCAGTTCGAGCTGTCGCCGGCGGCCGGCCAAGGTGATCTGCCGGGGCTGGCTGACCCCGCCACGACCATGGCCGTCGGCCGCGGGAATCTGCGGCCCTCGCCCGGTCCGCCCGACTGCTCCGCCGGGTGGTCGGCCGCCGAGCCGGGCTAGGCGATGCCGTAGACGGCCGCTTCGCCCAGCATCTCCTCGATCCGGAGCAACTGGTTGTACTTGGCTACCCGGTCCGAGCGGCAGGGCGCGCCGGTCTTGATCTGGCCGACGTTGGTCGCGACCGCCAGGTCGGCGATGGTGGTGTCCTCGGTCTCGCCGGAACGGTGCGACATAACCGAGGCCATGCCATCGGATTCGGCCATCTGGATCGCTTCGAGGGTCTCGGTGAGGGTGCCGATCTGGTTGACCTTGATCAGGATGGCGTTGGCGGCCGACTCCTCGACACCACGGCGTAGCCGCTCGGTGTTGGTCACGAACAGGTCGTCGCCGACCAGTTGGACCCGGTCCCCGAGTGCCGCGGTCAGGTTCTTCCAACCGTCCCAGTCGTCCTCGGCGAGGCCGTCCTCGATGCTGAAGATCGGGTACTTCTCACACCACTGGCGGTACAGCTCGACCATCGCATCCGGGCTCAGGGACTTGCCTTCGCCGGCCAGGTGGTATTTGCCGTCCCGGTAGATCTCGGTGGCGGCGACATCGAGGGCCAGGACGATTTCTTCACCGATACCGGCCTTGTAGCCGGCGCCGTCGACCGCCTCGAGGATGGCCTCGATGGCGGCTTCGTTGGAGGGCAGGTCGGGCGCGAAGCCGCCCTCGTCGCCGACCCCGGTCGCGAGCTTCTTGCCGGTGAGCACGGTCTTGAGTTGGTGGTAGATCTCGGTACCCATCCGCAGTGCTTCGCGGAAGTTCGCAGCGCCGACCGGCATCACCATGAACTCCTGGAAGTCGACGTTGTTGTCGGCGTGTTCGCCACCGTTGAGGATGTTCATCATCGGGCAGGGCAAGCGCAGCGCGTTGATGCCGCCGACGTAGCGGAACAGCGGCTGCTCCGATTCGATCGCCGCCGCCTTGGCGTTGGCGAGGCTGACCCCCAAGATGGCATTGGCGCCGAGCCGGGCCTTGTTGGGAGTGCCATCGAGTCCGCGCAGTGCGTTGTCCACCGCGACCTGGTCCTGGGCTTCATGACCGAGCAGGCCTTCGAGGATCTCGCCGTTGACGTGTCCGACGGCGGTTTCCACTCCCTTGCCGAGGTAGCGCTCGCCGCCGTCGCGGAGCTCGACCGCTTCGTGCGCGCCGGTCGAAGCACCGGAAGGCACGATGCAAGAGCCCACCGCACCCGAGTCCAACTCGATCTCGACTTCGACGGTGGGGTTGCCACGCGAGTCGAGGACTTCGCGGCCGTGGATGTTGATGATGATGCTCATGGTCGGTCGAAGCCTAGGGTGGGAGTTTCTTGTTTTCGACGAAATCCCCCAGGAAGCACGGACTACATTCGTTGCAAGGCCTGGGTCCCGGGCCGCAGCCAGCCATGACGCAAGACGCAGATCTCATTGTCCTCCGCACCCCCGCCACGGCATTTGAGGCCCGGGTGGTGGTGGGCGTGTTGGGAAGTGCGGGGATCCCGACCTACGGCGCGACCGGCTTGCTGGCGGACGAGTTTGCGATGTCCCAGGCCTTGATGAACGTCGGCACCGAGATTCGCGTCCGGGCTGCCGATCGGGATCGGGCCGAGGCGGCACTGGCGGCGGCCAAGGATGCCAGCGAACTCCTGGACCAGGATGGCTTTGATCCCGGACCTCCAGACGGTTCCTGATTTCCCCCGCATGTCTGGAGGCCGTAGACTCGCTGGCGTGAAAACCCTCCACTTCATATCCACCCTGCTGGTGACCTGCTGTCTCGGGGTCGCTGATTTCGTTGATGCCCAAGACAGGCGACAAGCCCGCGGGCGTCGTCAGAACAAACTGCTTTCGATTCCCGATGTACCCCGCGACGGCGTGATCTGCTTCGCGCTGTACACGGTGCACGATTCGATCCTCAAGCTGACGGCACAGCTCTACCCGCTCAAGGCTGGCGAGGACCGGTTTGTCCGTCTGCAGGTCCAGGATGGCCAGACCTGGAAGGAGATCGCCCGCCAGGATGTCATCGAGGATGGCTGGACCGCGACCTTCCGGGTCGAAGCCTGGGATGACGCCAAGGATGTGCAGTACCGGGTCGCGCACGGCAAGGCGGCGTTCTACACCGGCCGCATCCGCAAGAACCCGATCGACAAGCGGCAGATCGTGATCGCGGGCTTTACCGGCAACTCGATCCGCCCAGCGCACGGTGGAGATATCTCACGTGCGGATCTGCTCGCCAACGTCGAGAAGATCGACGCCGACGTCCTGTTCTTTTCCGGCGACCAGGTCTACGACCACAACCGGCACTACGCAGCCTGGCTGAAATTCGGGCGTGACTTTGGTGACATCATCCGCGATCGACCGACCATCACGATTCCGGATGACCACGATGTTGGCCAGGCCAACCTGTGGGGAGCCTCGGGCAAGAAGTCGAACAGCGGCGCCGGACCCGATGGCGGCTACTTCAAATCGCCGGCCTACGTGAAGATGGTCGAGCGCGCCCAGACCAGTCACCTGCCGGATCCGGTCGACCCCGCGCCGGTCCAGCGCGGGATCGGTGTCTACTTCACCAAGATGTGCTGGGGGCGCATCAGCATCGCGATCCTGGAGGATCGCAAGTTCAAGACCGGACCCAAGGGGCTGATCCCCAAGCAGGGTCCGCGCCCGGACCACATCCGTAACCCCGAATACGACCCCAGGAGCGTCGACGTCAAAGAGGCGGTGTTGCTCGGGGAGCGCCAGCTGCGCTTCCTGGATCAGTGGGGCCGGGATTGGCGAGATGCGGACATGAAGGTGGCGCTGTCCCAGACCATCTTCTGCGGCGGCGCGCACATCCACGGCAAGATCGGTGGGCGCCTGCACGCCGACCTGGATTCCAACGGCTGGCCGCAGACCGGCCGCAACAAGGCGATCGATGCGCTACGCAAGTGCTTCGCGGTGCACTATGCCGGCGATCAGCATCTCGGCACGATCTTCCAACACGGTGTCGATCGGTGGGGGGATGCTGGCTACTCCTTCTGTGTGCCCTCGATCGCCAACCTCTACCTGCGCTGGTGGAAGCCGCTCGAACCGGGCAAGAATCGCCAGCCAGGAATGGGGCCGTTGCAGGGTGATCACCTCGATGGCTTCGGCAACCACGTGACTTGCCACGCGGTGGCGAACCCCGAACCGGGCGGATCCGGTGGCAAGTTGACCACCCGCGCTGCTGGTTTCGGCGTGATGCGATTTGACAAGCAGACGCGCAAGATCACCATGGAGTGTTGGCCGCGCAACATCGACGTCACGGATGCGAGCGCGAGTCAATATCCCGGTTGGCCGCTGACTATCGACCAGACCGACAACTACGGACGCAAGGCGGTCGCCTACCTGCCGACCATCAAGTGCGCGCACGGCAAGGACCTGGTGGTGCGGATCATCGACGAGTCGACCGGTGACTGGGTCTACGCCCTCCGCATCCATGGAAGCAAGTTCAGGCCCAAGGTGTTCAAGAAGGGTAGCTACACGGTGATCATTGGAGATCGCGATGAGTGGAAAGCCTACAAGGGCGTGAAGGCGGAACGATTGGACGAGACCAAGGAGTTGTTGGTCGACCTCCGGTAGAGGATCGCGCCCGGCTCACTTCTTCTTTTTCTTCTTCTTCGAAGTTGGGGTGGCACGCTTCGGCAGGCTCGCGAACCAGGTGTCGAAGGCCGCGACCATGCTGGCGAGGCGCTCAGGGAATCGGGTGGCGAGGTCTTCCGACTCGTTGCGGTGCTTGCGCATGTCGTAGAGTTCCCAGCCTTTGCGATGGTTGACGATCTTCCAGTCGCCGTCGCGCATGGCGCGTCCCCGGCCCCATTGCCAGAACAGCGGTTTGCCGCGCTGGATTGACTCGCCGCGGAACAGCGGCGCCAGGCTCACACCTTGCATCGGGACAATCGTCTCGCCGCCGACCTTGGCGGGGTATGCGGCGCCGGTGATGTCGACGTAGGTCGCCATCACGTCGATGAAGTGGGTGGGGGTGCGGACGATGCTGCCGCGTTGCTTGCCGCGGATCGCGGCCGGCCAGTGCACGACCAGCGGGGTGCAGATGCCGCCCTCGTGACTGTGGTTCTTGAAGCGTCGGAACGGGGTGTTCGAGACGTTGGCCCAGTCGCCCTTGACCGAGGACCAGCGGGTCATCGAGCCGATCTCACCCTCACCACGCCGTACTACCTCGGAAGACCCCCCGTTGTCCGAGGCGAACATGATCAGGGTGTTGTCGAGTTCGCCCATCGCCTCGATCTTGCGGAGGACGCGGCCGATGTTCTGGTCCATCCGATCGACCATCGCTGCGTAGACCGCCATGCGGCGGGTTTCAGTCTTGCGCTGCTCAGCCGAGAGAGACTGCCAGTGCGCGTGGGTCGGTGCGGACGGCGGGGTTGAGAACAACCCCAGGTCACCTTGGCGCTGCACGCGTCGCTTGCGAATGGCGGCGTAGCCGGCGTCATACTTGCCGTCATACCTGGCGATGTCCTCGGGCCAGGCCTGCAGCGGATCGTGCGGCGCGGTGTAGGCGAGGTAGAGGAAGAACGGCTGGTCTTCCTGCTGGTAGTCGCTCAGGAACTTCAGCGCGTAGTCGGTGAACGCATCGGTGGTGTAGAACTTCGGATCCTTCGGGGTGAAGGGTTGGAAGCTCTCCCCGTCGAGGCAGAACGTCCGGTTGTTGCGCTTTTGCGCCGGCTTGGGTTCGCCGTCGCGCTGCTTGCCCGGGTTGAAGTAGTTGCAGGCCCCGTCGCGGAGTCCGAAGTAGCGATCAAAACCGAGGTTGAAGGGGTTCTGCGTACCGTGGTGCTTCCCGGCCATCAGGGTGCGGTAGCCGGCCGAGCGCAGTACCGCGCCGAAGGTCACGCCGTTCTTGATCTTGCCTGGCGCCCGTCCCATGTTGACCTGCTGTGCGTAGGCGCCGGTCATCAGGCAGGCGCGCGAGGGGAAGCACTTCGAGGTGTTGTAGAACTGGGTGAACCGCAGTCCGCCAGTTGCCAGGCGGTCGAGGTTGGGGGTCTGGATCTCGCTGCCGTAGCAGCCGAGGTCGGAGAATCCCATGTCGTCGGCGAGGATGAACACGATGTTCGGCCGCTGCGCGTTCGCCCGGTCAGGGTCTTGTGCAGGCAGGCATGGGGAGACGCTGAGCGGGGACAGGGCCGCGAGCAGAGTGGACAGCAAGAATCGATGCATGGTCAGACCCAGGAATTGGTGAGCAGTTCGCCGACGCCGCCGGCCCCCGGGACGATGTACTGGGTGTCGGTCAGGCCTCGCTCGAGGTCCTTGTGGGTGCCGGGCGGAGTGCCCAGGACCTCTTCTGGAGACATGCCCCGATCAAAACGCCCGGCGTAGATGCGTAGGTCGGGATGCGATTCGCTCAGCCGTTGGACGTACTCCGGAGTCACCATCAGGTGGCCGGCGACGAATGCCTTGGGTTGCCCACCGACGGTCTCGCGGTAGACCTCGATGGTGCGTTGCACGGTGCCGCCGGTCGCACCCATCGGATCAGGAATCAACACCACCGCATCATCGATCGGACCGCCGATCTTCGAACCGTCGAAGCGCACGCCAGTGACCTGGCCGCTGTCATCGACAGTGCGTGACATGTTCAGGAAGTCGAGCCGGACGTTCTTGGCTGGCAGCACCCGGCAGGCTTCCTCGTAACAGGTCTGGGCCGGCAGGATGCCGGCGCGGATCACCGAGGCGATCACCAGCGGGGTGCCCGGACACAGGATCGGGCCGTGGTAGACCCCGCGCGGATCCGATGCTGCCATGCGAGTCGCGCTCTGGGTCTGGATGGCGGGGAATTCGGTCGCCAGGATTTCGCTGAGTTGGAAGCGGTAGGCCGCCCGCACCAACTCGGGAATCTCACGTACTTGAGTGTCTGGAGAGCCGATGCGGACCAGCAGGGATTGCATCCAGACGCTGTCCGAGAAGTGCACATTGGGGCCGTAGTGATGTTCCATCGTTCGCGCGCGGTTCCGGGGTCGATGCCAGTGGGGCTAAGGATCCGAACAGCTTGGAGGGTACGGTAGGGCGGGGTCTCTTGCTATGATCGGAACGCCGCCAGCCGTGCGAACTGTGCTGGCCTCCCCCCGACCCCCAATTTTCGTCGATGGACCAGTTTCGAACCCTGCTCTCCCCGGACGACCTGCAGCGTCGTATTCAGGAACTCGCCGACCAGCTCGCTGGGCGCTATCCGGACGCCCCCTGCCTGGTTGCCGTGATGGAGGGGGCGCGGGTATTCGCCTCCCACCTGGTCCGCCGCCTGCCCTGGCAGGCCAGCGTGCACGAGATTCGTGCGAAGTCCTACCACGGTGGTACGGTCAGCAGTGGTGAGGTGCAGATCCTCGGTGGTGAAGGGATTCCCGCTGCCGGTCGGCCGGTACTGCTGTTCGAGGACATCGTCGACACCGGGCGGACGGTGGCACGCTTGCGCGAGCACTTTTTGGCCGCGGGTGCCTCGGAATTCGTCGTTGCCTCCCTGCTCAGCAAGCCATCTCGACGGGTGGTCGAGGTCGACATCGACTTCCTCGGCTTTGAGATCCCGGATGAGTTCGTGATCGGCTTCGGGATGGACCTCGACGGCAAGTACCGCGACCTGGATCGGGTCGCGATCTTCGAAGAGAGTAAGACCGTCGAGGCCTGACCGTCCGTCGTGAGTTTTGAGGTCGCGCGTTACTTGCGGCGCAGCCTGGCCGTTGCGCGCTTCATCTCTTGCAGCAGGTGCCTGGCTGGCACGACCTGCTCGATGAACCACAGGACGTAGCGGATGTCGACGCTGATGTTGCGTGAGCGGTCCTTGTTCCAGCCGTAGTCGCCGCTGACGCTCTCGAAGGCGCGGTCGAAGTTCAGCCCGACCAGTTCCCCGCTGCCGTTGATGACCGGGGAACCGGAGTTGCCGCCAGTGGTGTCGCCGTCGGACAAGAAGCAGACCGGGACATCGCCGATCTTGGCGTCAAAGAAGGCGCTGGTCTTGCGGTTCTTGGCTGCCTTCTTGAGCGCGGCAGGGAC
>JAYZDB010000153.1:0-5516 GCA_036338025.1 Planctomycetota bacterium | reverse complement strand
GGAATCGGCCTCGATCCGGCCCACGGTGGCTGGTCCGGTGCCAGGAAAAGGTTCCACCCGGAGGCCGATCGCCGCCGAAATCTGCTCCCCATCGAGGTGGCGGCGACACTCAGCGTGGGCCTCTCCGGGTCCTGCGACGGTCTGCTGGGTCAATACTGTCGGGGCGCTGAGCCGGATATCGTGGCCGAGTTCGACCTGCAGCCGCTGACCGAACACCGACAGGTGCAACTCTCCCATTCCGGAGACCAGCAAGCCGCCACTGTCCTCGTCCCGACTGAGCACCAGGGTCGGATCTTCCCGGGCGAGTCGACGGGCGGCTCCCGCCATCGCTTCGAAGTCCTCGGCGCGGATCACCTCGATTCGTGCGGTCAACACCGGCTCCGGGAACTGCACGCGCTCCAGGATCGCCGGCACGCCCTGCGAAAACAGGGTCTCGCCGGTCGACAACTCCACATCCGTCACGATCGCGGCGACGTCACCGGCTCGAACCTCTTCGACTTCGTCGAACTCGGACGCGTGCACACGTCGGATTTCTTCGATCTTGATCGGCTCGGATCGACGCGAGCCCCCCACCGTCTCACCAACCTGTAGCAGGCCTGAGTAGACGCGGATGAAGTGAACGCACACCTCACCCTCGAACTGTACCTTGAACACCAGGCCACAGAACGCCGCCGTCTCTTCCGCGGATACGACCGTGCCGGACGACGTCTCGATTCGCCGGTCCAGCGGCGAGGGCAGGTAGCGGCATACCGACGTCATCAGCCAATCGATCCCCCGGTTGTGCAAGGCACTACCCGCCAGCACGGGGACAAACCGATTGGCCAGGACTGCGCGTCGCAGCGCCCGGTGCAGGCGTTCGGGCTGGACACCTTGACCGTCGACAAAGTCCTCCAGGATGGTCTCGTCATAATCCGCACAAGCCTCGATCACCACCTGGCGACTCGGCTGCCAGGTTTCCGGAGCGACCTTCGCGGAACCGATCAGACGATCTTCCACCAGATCGATCAGGCCGACCAGAGCGCCGTCCTTGCGGCATGGCAGAACCAGGGGCACGGTGCGACAGCCCAGCCGGTCGGAGATCGAGATCAGACTGGCCTCGAAATCGGCGGTCGTGCGGTCAAGCTTGTTGATGAACACCAGCGCCGGCACTGAACGTTGCTGCGCCTGGCGCCACACGATCTCGGTCTGGGATTCGACCCCAGCGACTCCGTCGAGGACCACGATGACGCCATCGAGGACCAGGAGGGAGCGCTCCACCTCGACGGTAAAGTCAACGTGTCCAGGCGTATCGATCAGATTGATGTGAAAACCACGCCAGTCGATGTTGCTGACCGCCGCGGAGATCGAGATGCCCCGTTCCTGCTCCTCGGGCATGAAATCCATGGTGGCCGTGCCCTCGCCGACCTCTCCCATGTAGGACTGCTTCCCGGAGCGAAACAGGAAACGCTCGGTGAGGGTGGTCTTGCCCGCGTTGATATGAGCAACGATTCCGATGTTGCGCAGACGTTCGACGGAACGGCGGGCCATTCAGGCACCCTAACCCGTTGGACTGCAACAGGCAAACCTGGGAATGCGCCAGACAAGCGTTCGCTGTGGGTAGCCCGTCCCAACTTCGCGGAGCTCACGGGCACGGGACAGCACAGGGCCAGTCGACTCGGACAGGAAAGGAAACAGCCCTGGTGGTTACCAGGCGAAGTGGCTGTAGGCGCTGTTGGCCTCTGCCATCTTGTGGGTGTTTTCCTTCTTGGTGACGGCGGCGCCTTGGTTGTTGTAGGCGTCGAACATCTCGTCGGCCAGACGACGCGCCATCGGCTTGCCACGCTTGGCGCGGGCCATGTCGATCAACCAGCGGATCGCCAGGGTCTGCTGACGCTTGTGGCTCACCTCGTGCGGCACCTGATAGGTCGCACCACCAACTCGCTTGCTGCGCACTTCGACGCGCGGGCGAATGTTGTTCATCGCCTGCTCCACGATCTCGAGGGGCTCCTTCTCGACCTTCTTGGCGACAATATCGACCGCTTCGTAAAACAGCCGTTGAGCCGTGGTCTTCTTGCCCGCCCACATCAACTTGTTGATGATCTTGGAGCAGAGCAACGATCCGAATCTCGGATCGGGTTCCAGGTAGACCTCAGTGGACTTGTAGTTGCGTGGCATGGGATCTCTAGGCGCTACTTCTTGGGACGCTTCGAGCCGTACTTGGAGCGACTCTGCCGACGTTCGTCGACACCGGACGCATCGAGCACACCACGCAGGACGTGGTAGCGGACACCAGGCAGGTCACGGACACGACCACCACGAATCAACACGATGGAGTGCTCTTGGAGGTTGTGACCCTCCCCTGGAATGTAGACGGTAACTTCCTTGGAGTTCGACAGGCGGACACGGGCGATCTTGCGAAGGGCCGAATTCGGCTTCTTCGGGGTCATCGTCTTGACCTGCAGACAGACGCCGCGCTTGTGCGGACAAGAACCCAATACAGGGGACTTGCTCTTCTTGGTGATCTTCTTGCGGCCCTTGCGGACCAACTGATTGATCGTTGGCATCTGGTGAATCTAGAGGAAGCGGTTGAAGAGGTTCAGGATCGATTTTAGGGGGCGGGAGTCTTAGGGGGCGCGGGGGGCAAAATCAACCGCCGAAGCGACTTTCGCCCCGGGCGCTACTCAGGTGCAGGAGTCGTGGTAGGCGTCGGTGGCTCCTCTGGGCTGGGCTCACCATCGGCGAAGCTGCTTTCCGCAGCCGGCTCCGACGGAGTATCACTCACACTTGGAACCGCCGGTGCTGCTGCCGGTGGTGCTGCTGCCGGTGGTGCTGCTGCCGGCGGTACTGCCGCCGGTGGCTCGTCGATTCCTTCGAGGCGAATCACCGGCCCACCGGCGTCGGCAAGACCCTCCGAGCTGACCCGGGTGATCTCCGCGGCGGCGGCGTGCAGATCGACGTTCTTCTGGACGCGGGTCTTCTGGTACTGGCGGAAGCCGGTGCCCGTCGGGACCAGGTGCCCGAGGATGACGTTCTCCTTCAAGCCCACCAGGAAGTCCTCTCGACCCGAGAGGGCTGCTTCGGTAAGCACCTTGGTGGTCTCCTGGAAGGAGGCCGCCGAGATGAACGACTCGGACTGCAAAGAGGCCTTGGTGATGCCGAGCAGCAGAGGTGATGCCGTCGCGGGTTTCTTCTTACTCGCCAGGAGATCCCGGTTGGACTTCTGGAAGCGGAACTTGTCCACCACCGCACCCGGCAGGAACTCTGAATCACCCGGGTCATCGACCTGCACCTTACGCATCATCTGGGACAGGATGATCTCGACGTGTTTGTCATCGATGCCCACACCCTGGGCGCGATACACCGTCTGAACTTCGCGGAGCAAGTACTTCTGGACCTCTTCTTCACCATTGATGGCGAGGATGTCGTGCGGAACCCGCGGACCGTCAACCAGCGACTCGCCCGCTGTCACGTGGTCACCACGGTGTACTCGCAGGTTCTTGCCCTGCGGAACCAGGTGCTCACGTTCCATGGCACCATCATCACTCTTGACGATGATGGTTCGCTTGCCGCGGCGCTTGTCACCGAGTTCGACGACACCGTCGATCTCTGCGATGACCGTCGCATCCTTGGGGCGACGCGCCTCGAACAACTCCGTGATGCGGGGCAAACCACCGGTAATGTCCTGGGTGCCTTGGATCTCACGCGGAGTCTTGGCGACCAAGGAGCCAGCCACCACCGAGTCATTCTCGCGGACCTCGATGTAGGCATTCTCCGGCAAGGGGTGAATGGCTGCGCGATTACCCGCCTCATCTTCGAGGATGACCTGCGGGTGCAGGTCGCCCTTGTGATCGATGATCACCATGCGGGCAACTCCAGTCCCTTCGTCTTCCTCGATCTTGCAGGTTTTGCCTTCGATAACGTCTTCAAAGCGCACCGTGCCTCCAACCTCAGCGAGGATCGGGTTGTGGTGCGGGTCCCAGGAACACAAGACTGTACCCGGCTCGACATCCTCGTCCGGCCGGACCTTGACAACCGAACCCAGCGGAATCGGATGGCGCTCGATCTCCCGATCCTTGTCATCGACGATGATGATCTCACCGCGACGCTTCAGAACGACAATCGCGCCATCGTCCTTCTCGACGTAGTCGACGTTGGCGTATCGCACTCGCCCGCCACGCTTGACGCGGATTTCGGACTCCTCGACCTTCTTCAACGCGGTACCGCCGATGTGGAACGTCCGCATCGTCAACTGCGTGCCCGGTTCGCCGATCGACTGCGCCGCGATGATCCCGACCGCCAGACCAGGCTGAGCCAAGGCTGCTCGCGAGCGATCCATGCCGTAGCACAGGGCGCAGATACCAAGATCAGCTTCGCAAGCCAAAGGCGAACGAACCATGATCTCCTCCGCCGCAGTAACCTCTTCAATCGCCCGCGCGATCTCAGGGGTGATCAACTGGTTCTCCTCGACGATTACAGCATCACTCACCGGATCCACGATCCGACGACGGGCCGAACGACCGACAACCGCGTCGATGAAGGACACAGCGATCTTGTCACCCTGGTAGACGGTGCCTTTCTGAATACCCTGGCGGGTACCGCAATCGTCCTGGGTAATCACGACGTTCTGAGCAACGTCCGCGAGCTTGCGGGTGAGATACCCTGAGTCCGCGGTCTTGAGCGCGGTATCGGCCAGTCCCTTACGGGCACCGTGCGTCGAGGAGAAATACTCCAGCACGCGCAAGCCTTCGCGGAAGTTGGCCTTGATGGGTTGCTCAATGATCTTGCCGGATGGTTTCGCCATCAAGCCACGCATGCCAGCGAGTTGCCGGATCTGCTCGACGGAACCACGGGCCTTCGACATGATCATGCAGTAGATCGGGTTGACGTAATTGTCGGACCGCGTGTCATTGCGCAGTTCGTGCAACATGTCCTGGCCGATTTTCTCACGGGCATGGGTCCACGCATCGATGACCTTGAGGTAGCGCTCACCCTCGGTGATGATGCCACGCTCGTTGGCAAGCACGATGTCGTCGACTTCCTTCTGGGTCTCATCGATGATCGTGTCCTTGGTCGGCGGCACCAACATGTCATCCTTGCCGAACGAGATTCCCGCGCGGGTCGCAGACTTGAACCCAACGGCCTTCAAGCTGTCGAGCAGCTTCAGGGTGGAAGAGCGGTCCAACAGTTCGTGCGCGTCGGAGATGATTCGCGACAGGGCGCCCTTGTCCAACTCGAAGTTGTAGAACGGCATGCCGTCGGGGAGGATGTCGTTGAAGACGATCCGACCTGGCGTCGTGTCGATCAGGGTCTTGCTCTCGGTGGTGAAGGTCTCCTCCCGGGTCCGGACTTCCACATCCTCATCCAACTGCACACGGATGCGCGAATGGATATCAACTTTGCCCATCGCGTAGGCAATCCACACTTCGTCGGGGTCAGCGAAGACCTTGCCATCGCCCAGGCCTCCACGCCGCTCGATCGTCATGAAATAACAACCGAGGACGATGTCCTGGTTCGGCGCAATGATCGGACCGCCGTGG
>JAYZDB010000152.1:0-2629 GCA_036338025.1 Planctomycetota bacterium | reverse complement strand
CAAGCGGACTCCGCTGCTCGGTGCGATCAATATGGGCGGCCTGCGCGCCATGAACCTGCTGGTCCCGGCGATCTGGATCGACCGGATCCCCGACCAACAACTGGTGATCATCGCGGCGGCAGGCTATGGGATCTACATCCTCTCCGTCACCCTGCTGGGCATCCTCGAAGACGCACCGCGCGTACAGCGTCGAACGGTTCTCGGCCTGGTTTCGATCCCGCCGGTGACCGTCGCCTTGATCCTCTCCGGGGCGACACCAAACCCCTGGCCAGCCGCGGCCATCGGATTCCTCTTGGCCGGCTGGCTGGTGTGGCGCCATCGCGCCGGCGAATGGGATCAAGGCCGCATCCGTGGCGCCATGATGTGGCTGCTGCTTGGCACCATGATCTACACCGGCCTGCTGGCGCTGGCCTGCGGACGTTGGCCCGAGGCCCTGGCGATCCTGGCGATGATCTTGCCGGCGCGACTGATCGCCCGCACGATCGCACTGACCTAGCGGCCTAGAGAGCTTGTGTCTGACTCAGGTAGGCCGAGCGAGCCTGGCACTCGGTCAGAACGCCCGCGCGCACCAGACTCAGCAGGGTCTCACGAATGAGTTTGCACTTGTCCGCTGCGGTGACCGAGCCGGCAAGCCCTGGCGCGGGATGGTCGCCCGTCGGTTCCAGATCCGTTTGATCGTCCGGCTGAATCACGCCAACGCCCGCGATGTAGTCCTCACCCGAACCCGACTCCAGACTCTGCCGCTCATCGCTGCAATCCAGCGCCAGTTCTTCTTCGCGGATATGCATCCTCCGCTCGACGAGCAGATCCTGGTCCACCGGTGGTACTTCGGTGTCGCCCAAACTTTTGTCCACCGACCGGCAGGCGTCGGGTTCCAGCTCATCGCGTTGCTCCAACTTGGCGCTGGCAGCCGCCTCACCACCATCCTCGGGGTCTCCCGGCAGCGACTTCATCAGCCTGGCCGCCTGCCAAATGGTCTCTACCAGGAACTCCTCCATCTCATGACGGAGCCGGGCGGTGAGTTCCCGCTCTCGCCCCTCGGCGACTCTCTGCACGACGCTCGCCGCCAGCTTGCTGGCATCCGAAAAGAACTCATCCACCTCGGCCTTGACCACAAGATCACGACGAAAGGCCTCGAACCCAGAATCCATTCCTGACTGCTGCATACCGACTCACGCGGAGGCCGAGACCCCCTGCACGAACCCTGTTTCGGCCGATCAGGAACCGCCTCTGAAGCGTTCGTCGACCAGTCTCCGCAACTGCGCCAGTGCAACGTCCCGTTCCGAGACTTCGTTGTCGTCACACCAATCTTCGACAGCTCGCAAAAGCTCCCCCACCGCCGGACCTTCAGCGACACCCAAAGCCGCCACGTCCCGTCCCGTGCAAAGTGACGGCGGTGGCAAATCAGGCAGGCTCGAAAGCGCCGCCTGCGCTGCTTCGAAGATGTCCAGCTTGGCGTGGCTGCCCAGGCAATCGGCACGATGAAACTGCAGGTGGGCAGGAAATCGTGGCGACCGCAGCCATCGTTCACGCTTGGCGCGACGCATCTGTGGCAGGGCAGCAAACCTGATGTGGTCCCGACACACCTCTACGACTGTCTCGCGCAGCTCGCGCGGCGCCCGGAAGCGGCGCAAAACACGGTCTGCAATCTCAGCCGACAGGACGTCGTGACCATGGAAACGGATCCGGTCGGCGGCCCGCTCGAAGGTCGCCGGCTTGCCGGTGTCATGCAGGACCGCCGCCCAGGCTTGCACCGGATCGTCGGGCAGCACCTGGTCGAGCACCAGGCAGACATGCACGAAGACATCCCCCTCGGGGTGATACTCCGGGGGCTGTTCGACACCGGGCATGCTGGTGACTTCTGGCAGGATGTATTCCGCCAATCCGAGTTCCACCAGTAACTCGAGCGCCCGGCCCCGACCCGGCCCGGTGAAGGACGCGGTCAACTCATCGAAAATACGCTCCTTGGACAGCGTACTGACTTCCACACCAACCGCCCGCACCGCGCTCTCCAAGGCTTGGGAGAGCTGCAAGCCAAACCTGGCGGCAAAGCGGACCGCCCGCAACAAGCGTAGAGGGTCCTCCCGCAAGCGATCCTCGGCCTTGCCGATCATCTCAAGGGTCCCGGCGCGAAGATCCGCGACACCACCGACCGGATCGATCAACTCCGACCGGTACGGGTCCCAGTAGATCGCGTTGATGGTGAAATCACGTCGACGCGCATCGACAGCCACCGAGTCCACAAACTCGACGCGGGAGGGATGACGCTGATCCGCATAGTCAAACTCCTCGCGAAACGTGGTGACATTACACTGCGCATCCTGCAGGGCGATCTGGACCGACCCCAACACGGGATCGACGTTGTCGAACAGCGTCTGAAGTTGGTCAGGCTGCAGATCGGTCGCGATATCAAAATCTCGGGACACCTGCCCCAAGAGCGCATCCCGTACCGCGCCTCCAACCAGCAGGACCTGTGCGCCGCGGGTATGCAACGCATCCAGGTGCTGCTGCACGGATTCGGGGATTTGCAGTTCGAGATCCATCAGAAATCGTCGCTGTCGATGTAACAGGACCGGTCACTGGTGCCTGCCCAGGAAGAAGGAACTACCAGGGTACCACCCATGCGAGT
>JAYZDB010000151.1:0-6540 GCA_036338025.1 Planctomycetota bacterium | reverse complement strand
CCGTTGATGCCAGTAGCCCTGCTGTCTTCCTCAGGAGCCCCGATCAGGATCGAGTCGCCCGAAATCGCAACGGAATAACCAAACCGGTCGCCCCAGTTGGTGTTGGTAGCCTTCAAGTACTTCTTTTCGTTCCAGACGCCTCCGGTTCGCGAGAACACATAGGCTGCGCCAGCGAAAGTCGCGCCGTTGTTCTTCGGGATGGTGTTGTCACCATCTTCTCCGTGCGCCCCAATCACCAAGGTATCCCCGTCGATCGCCACCGCAGAGCCGAAGAAATCATCGCGGTCGGTGTTGGACGCCTTCAGGTAACTCTGCTGGCTCCAATTCGCTCCGTTGCGCACGAACGCGTAGACGGCGCCAGCGCTACCGGCATTGTTATCACTTTGGTTGCCATTGGGACCCGAGGATTTGCTGTCCTCGCCGGGGGCACCGGCCAACACCGTGTTGCCTGATATCGATACGGCGTGACCAAAGTAGTCGCCCGTGCCGGTATTGGAGGCCTTCAAATACGCTTGCTGTTGGGACAGGAACCACGAACTCCCACCTTGGATGAACACGTAGGCCGCTCCGGACTTGGATCGGCTATTGCTGGCTGTGTTGCCGTTGATTCCAGTCGCATCGCTGGATTCTCCCCACGCCCCGATGACGGCGGTATCACCATCGATCGCAACTGAGTAGCCGAAACGATCATCCGCATCGCTATTGGAGGCCTTCAAATAGGCCAACTGGCACCAGCTTGTGCCTTTTCGTTTGAAGACATAGGCAGCTCCTGAGTTCCTGGCACCGTTGTCGAACTGGTTCCCGTTGACGCCATCAGCGTCGCTGTCCTCTCCGTATGCCCCGATCACCACGACGTCTCCCGATACCGCGACAGCCGACCCAAAGTGGTCCCCGGCCTCGGGATTGGAGGCTTTGATGTAGGCCTGCTGAGACCAGGATTGCGATTCCCAGGCGGTTCCCGAGCGAACAAAGACATAGGCGGCACCGGATTCGGGACGGCTATTGTCGTTCCGGTCGCCGTTGACCCCAGTGGCTTTGCTGTCCTCCCCACAAGCTCCGATCACCACCGTGTCACCCGAAACCGCGACGGCACAACCGAAGAAATCATTCATCTCGGTGTTGTGAGCTTTGAGATAGCCCTGTTGCACAAGAGGATCAATCGTCAAGGGATAACGCGCTCCACGCTCGTCAACCGACAGGCACAGCAGATCGCCCGAACGACTGAATCTCGCGTGCAAATCCTGGCCGTCCGCATCGAATACGGTCAAACCCGTGTAGGTAAGCGTCGTCGCGCCGTTGCTATCCAAAAAACGGATACCTCGACCATTACCATCCAAGTCCATGCTGAGGTTACCACGCACTGCCAAGCTAAAGGTCAATCGGCTGGTATCGTCATCACCCCGCGGTGGGCGCTGATACACCGTGAAGCCATGCTCCAGACCACGGCGGTCGTTGACGAACCACTCCTCTAGAATCGCATCCCAGCGGTATGACATGCGCCCACCAACGGCACTGACCTTAGAGGGTGTCGTTGTCAGCCGTTCTTTCCCACGAAAGCCATAACACTTGAGTTCGAGGCCCCACGTCCAACGGTCGGATCTGGGTCGAACCAGGCAACCCCGATCATCGAATCTGGTCTGCCAACGCTGGCCAGGGTTGTAGGCCTGGTGCCCTCCGTCGATGGCGAGGACCGCGTGACGATCAGCCTGATACGCCGCGCGAATGCTGCTCCATTCGCCCGCGGTCAGGCCCTCGGGGACCACGGCGGGACGAACCGAGCTTGCGCCAGTGACCCCTTGCGAGGGGAGCACGGCGCAAATCGACAGCGTCGCTGCAAGGTGCAGCGGAGCCCAGAACTTCTGCTTGTAACTCACGAACCTGGAGGATGTTAGCGATAGCCTACCCTAAGAGTGTAACAGCCCCCGACGGACTCGCTGACCCGAATCGGGCGGTCCACGTGCCTGCCGCGGCTACCCGAGAACCGGCTCAAGAAACGCGCCATGGCATGGCTGATTCCCGTGGCATCAGTTTCGACAGCAATTCGCGTCCAGCACAAATTTCCTCAACGCCAACGCTCCGGTGCCCGAGTCCCCTGTCCAGGCAACGAGGTCCCTCAGACAAGGGGCGGTGACGAGATGTCATTCGCGAGCTCCCGTGATCGATCGACCGATCCGCCATGGATCCAAGCTCGACGCCACTCTTGCAGTTGGTCGGAACCCCAGCCCAGACAGGCCGGTTCTCAAAGGCGACCGGAATAGAGGGCCTTGTGCGACTCACATTCGCAGAACTTGTCACTGGGACGAGGACAGCGCTTGATGAGTGCCACGATCTCCTCACCTTCCTCCTTGGGGATGGGCTTCATCAGCGCAATCTCCGAGTCACCCATGAATCGATCGTGATATTGCTCGGCCGCATACATCTCGCACGACGGGCAACGGAAGTACGAGTAGATATACTCGTCTCCTAGCACCAGGATAGAAATGGAGGCATCCTGCTGCCCCATCTCACCGATGTAGTGATTGCAGTTGGAACAATCCATGGCGCCCAGGATACGCGGAACACTCCGCGATTTCCCCTGCGCCATCGATCAACTCGGCCGCTGTCCCCCTGCAGGAGAGCCCCGGCACAAATATTCCCATGCGTTGATCCTCTCGGTACTCGAGGGGCTTAGCCTTGCGACCATGAACGCCGCCACCCGACTCGCCCTGGTTGTCATCCTGGGCACCGTGCTACCAGCCCAGGACAGCGAGCAGTCCAAGTACAACGTCTTGTTCATCATCTCCGATGACCTGACCGCAACGGCCCTCTCGTGCTACGGCAACCGCGTCTGCAAGACTCCGAACATCGACGCGATCGCCGCCCAGGGCATGCGCTTCACCCGCGCCTACTGCCAGGGCACCTACTGCGGTCCTTCGCGGGCCTCGTTCATGTCGGGTTACTACCCACACGCGATCCGTTTGCTCGGCTACACCAGCCCACGCCCCAAGATCGGCGACCGGGCAACCTGGGCCGGGCACTTCAAGAACGCCGGTTACCACACCGCGCGGGTCAGCAAGATCTTCCACATGGGAGTGCCGGGTGGTATCGAGAAGGGAACCGATGGTGCCGACGATCCACGCTCGTGGTCGGAGCGCTTCAACTGCCAGGGACCCGAATGGAAAGCCCCGGGCAGCGGCGAGACCCTGGAACGCAACCCCGAAGGCAAGCGGCCGGTGGTCGGCGGCAACACCTTCGTAGTGGTCGCCGCCGACGGTGACGACATGGTGCATTCCGACGGCAAGGCCGCCGCCAAGGCCTGCGAGTTGATCGAGAAGTACAAGGACCGGCGGTTCTGGCTCGGCGTTGGATTCGTACGGCCGCACGTGCCGTTCGTCTCACCCAGGCCATACCACGCGCCGTTCCCCCCCGACGACATGCGGTTGCCGGACAAGCGCGCTGACGACTGGGGTGACATCCCGAAAGCCGGGATCAACTACAAGACCAGCAAGAACATGCAGATGGACGTCGTCCGCCAGCAAAAGGCAGTCGCTGGCTACTACGCAGCCGTCGCATTCATGGATGCCCAGGTCGGCAAAGTGATGGCAGCGCTACGCAAAGCGGACCTCGAGCACAACACAATCGTCATCTTCACCTCCGATCACGGCTACCACCTCGGCGAACACGACTTCTGGGCCAAGGTCAGCCTGCACGAAGAATCTGCGCTGGTTCCCCTGATCATCCGGGTGCCGGGCAAAAAACCGGCGGTGTGCCGGTCGTTCGTCGAGTTGCTCGACCTCTATCCGACGGTTGCGAAGCTCTGTGGGCTCGGAGTGCCGACGCGGATCCAGGGCAAGGACATCTCCAAGATGCTCGACGATCCAGCCCGCTCGGTGCGCGATGCGGCGTTTTGCGTCAACGGCAAGGGCTTCCTGCTGCGAACCGAACGCTGGGCGTTCATGCAGTATGGAGAAAAGGGCGCCAAGGGCACCGAACTCTACGACATGCAGGCAGACCCGCAGCAGTACGACAATCTGGCCGATGAGCCGAAGCACAAGCAGGTGGTCGCGCAGTTCCGTGCCAAACTCGCGGCCAAGCTAAAAGCCGTACGGACCAACGATCTGGACTTGAAACCAGTCAAACGACGGTGAACCGGATGGCTTACTACCCCGCTCAGGGTAGTGCCCTGGACTCCACCCGACGGAGACTCCCGCACATGTGTTCCAGGTCGACGAAGTACGCAGCAGACTGGCCGCGCTGCCTCTATCTCCGTCCGCCGGTGTAGACCGGCAAGGCCGATTTCTTCAGGAACAGGACCGCGAAGCAGGTCGCCAGCATCGCCGTCGCGCCGTTTGCCGGCAGGAAACTCCCGTCCTTCTTCTGCCATGCGAGCAGGTGCATCGCGCCCTCATGGTACCAGTCCCGCCCCATCACCTCGGCGATCCCCGACAGTTCGAACGCTCGCTCCATTCCATAGAGGTAGTAGTAGCGACTGTAATCGTAGTGTGGCGGGTAGGCACAGTTGGCCCGCACACTGAAGTTCTCACCCATGAACGCGTGCCCGCGCCGCAAGGACACGGTGATCTCCGAGAAGATGTCATTGTCCTCCATACCGAGATCGCGCAGCCCAGCGGCGCAGATCGTCAAACCTGAGATTCCCGCGGCGGTCATGCTACCGGTCGCCATTCGACCTTTGTTGTACTTCGTGGTGTAGTTCCAACCCATCGGGACCGTCTTGGGTGAGGCGCCGCGCGTATTCTCGGGATCGTTCGCGAGCCGGGTCCTGTCCCGATAGGTCAGGATGTCGAAACGGCGCTTCACGTAGTGCTCTTCGCATTGCTGCTCAATCAGGTGCCGCGCTGCGCCCAGCCAGATATTGCCAGTAATCTCTACCCCGCACAGGTGCCCTGAGTACAGCCCCAGCAAACCGTACTGGTTGACAGAATGGTCATAACGCGCCCCGCGCGTGTAGTTGAAGGCGAGCCGGTAACCCTTGTCCATCCGGGTGTCCTGGTTGTCGAGGATCTGCTTGCACCACTCTCCAATCAGGGCCTTGTCCGCCGGCGGCACGACCCGCATGCGCGGCTTCTTCAGGCTTCCGCTGATCAGGTCGCTGCGCTCGCCGACCGGGGCGTAGTAGGCTTCGAATGCCATTGCAGCGACCCCGGCTGAGTAGGTGTCGTAGATGACACGGTCGCGAAGCTCCTCCATCGCGAACAACAGGACCTTGTCTTTTCGATCCACCTCGGCCTTGATCATCGTGAGCAAGGCCATCGCCAGACGACCAGCGTTGTAGCTCCGACGGCCCCGGACATCGTTGCTCCTCTTGTCGGGCAGCAAGCTGGCGAGCTTCAGCCCATCGACCTTGGACCGAATGAACTTGGCGCCATCGGAGATAGCCTTGTCTACACGTTTGCGGAATTCTGCGTCGAGGTACGGATGCACCTTGAACAACTGCCATTCCTCGTCGAGGACCAGGCGCGTCGACTGCACCACACTCGCGTTGGGGTATTTGAAATCGCCCTCGAGCCGCGCAGTGAACCCCCGGACCAAACCCCTGTCCGTGTCGATGTAGCGCGTGAACGTCAACCTACCCTTGAATTCATGGACGTAATGCGCCGTGATCAACGAACGAAAGTACTTGGTCGGTCCATCGCGGCGCGCTGGCGGTTTGCTCCTCAGCGTGACTTTGAGTGTCTGCACACCAACGTCGTCCATCGACTGCGCCGAGCCAGTCACAAACACGTCTCCGACCGGCAAGATCCGCGGCAATTCGTACCGGATGCGACCACGCTTGGCCGTCCTCATATCAAACCCAATGAATGGGATGATATCCCAGAACGCGGTCGGCGACTCCGTGCTCATGCGCTGCGAATCATCCAACTCGGCCTGGTACAGCAGCGGTGGATTGCGTCGCGAATTGAGCTTGAGTCCGTTCCTGAGCGACCAGGGCGTCGGCACCTTGCCCTCAAACTTGGTGGCTTCGATCTTGTTCGTCGCCTTGCGCCGATATTCAACCACACTGCGCTTGGGCAGTTTCCACGCGAGGTCATCCTGGGCGAGCAGGAGGGGTGCTGGGGAAAGCAGCACTACCAGGACCGAGAAGGAGACCAGATGCACGAGCGATAGCTTACCCCAGCGCCTGCACTACCCACAATCCCGCGAAACTGCAGATTGCCGTATCAGGTCGGTAGCACCGACGAACCAGAACCCGCTCGGATCAGCTGCCGTCCCGATCATGAGAGACCCGCGACTTCACAGCGCCGGAACCCGGGAACAACGTAGACCCACCACAACAGGGTGCCGAGTGAGGTGCCGGAAACCAGGTCCCAGACAAAGTGCTGCTTGGTGGTCAGAATGCTCAACGAAAGCGTGAGCCATCCGAGCCAGAGTACGCTGAGGTAGAACTTCCGGCGGCGGAAGTCAGTGGCTCGATTGCTGAGACACCGCTGGACAAAGAGGACCAGCATGAGGCTTTCGGAAACGTGCAGGCTCGGCCAGGCGTTCCAAGGCCGGTCGAGCTTGTAAAGCAACTCGTAGAGGCTCGCGAACTCGGACCTCATC
>JAYZDB010000150.1:0-16114 GCA_036338025.1 Planctomycetota bacterium | reverse complement strand
GCCAGGTGGGCGCAACAACCTGAACCGCAACTCCGAGCGATCCCGTCGCGACCACGACAATGACAGAAACCGCGACAGGGACGCCATGGAGAAGGTCAAGGTCCGGATTCAGCAGGCGGTCAAGGACGGGAAGATAACCCGCGAGCAAGCCGTGGAGAGACTGCAGGCGGCCAGGCAGCGAGCTGGCGGGAACAACCAGAACCGCAACTCCGAGCGATCCCGTCGCGACCACGACAATGACAGAGACCGCGACAGGGACGCCATGGAGAAGATCAAGGTCCGGATTCAGCAGGCGGTCAAGGACGGGAAGATAACCCGCGAACAAGCCGTGGAGAGACTGCAGGCGGCCAGGAAGCGAGCTGGCGGCAACGACCAGAACCGTCAGTTACGCAACCGAGACCAGCGAAACCGTGGCGACGCAGACAACGACAAGAAACGAAACGAGAAGAAGAAGATCAACGATTCGAAGGTGCTCTTCTTCTAGACCAGAAGCTCCGTGACTAAAACGGGCCCGCGGCGTCTTGGATGTCGTGGGCCCGATCCTTCAGGGCTTCAAGAGTCCAGACCCCCGAGCTTGCGCAGGAGTTCGAAGGTGAAGATGCCGGTCTCGTGGAAGTCGCTCCACTTGAAGTTCAACGCGTACCGGCCGACCAGGTCCACGTTGAGCAGAAGAATCTCCTCGGACACCGAAGCCGGGTCGAGGATCTTCTCACCGGTCCATTCCTCCACGCACTGTGCACAGGGGCAAGCGAGCCGAAGTTGTCGCGGGGTGTAGAGGGACACTACCTCATCCTGCCAGACGATCTGTAGTTCGTCGGTCTCGGTAACGTCGATCTTCTTCGGGTCCATCGCCAGTGAGCATCGCATCCGTGAGCATTTTGACAAGGCCGAGGAGCCTCGAATCCCGAGACCATCCTTGCCCCCAGCCCCTCCATTGCGGAAAACGCCCGGGTGATTGTCGGTTCCCTGATCCTAGCTGGCGGACGAAGTCGCCGTATGGGGCAGCCCAAGGAGTCCCTGGCGCTAGGCGACACCACTCTCCTGGGGCACATGGTCGACACCCTGTTGAGCTGCACGTTTCCGGTAGTGGTGGTCGCCCGGGACAAGAATCAGGACCTCCCACCCTTCAAACTCGAGGCTGAAACCGCCTTCGACGCTAAGCAGGACGAAGGCCCGCTGATGGGCCTTCTAGCCGGACTGCGCGCGCTCGAATCCAGTTGCGACGCAGTGTTCGTGACGGGCTGTGACACACCCTTCCTGTCGGCCCGGGTAGTCGATTGGATGACGCAGCAACTCGGTGAACACGAGGTGGTTATGCCCCGGATTGACGACCGACTACAGCCCCTTGCCGCCGTCTATCGCACGAGGATCTTGCCGACTGTCGAAGCAATGGTGGCCGAGGGCACACGCACTCCGCGCAGCCTTGCCGAGCAATGCGATACCCGCATCCTGACCGCCGCCGAAATCGATGCCTTCGATCCACAACGGGACTTCCTGAAGAACATCAACAACCCGGCGGACTATCAAACGCTGGTCGCACAATTCGACCAACGTCCCCAGGCTTGAGACAAGCACGATCGGAGGCATTTCCCCCCCACGACGCGCGTCGTCGTGTATCGTGCCACCTCAACATGGACAGACGAAAGTTCTTAGCCACCGGGGCCGCGCTGCCTGCTCTGCCCATCCTCGGCTGCAATGCCGACGAATACGCGCGACGGCTGCCGGCTCCACCGTGCGACCCGCACGACGAGAAGTACTGGCAAGGAATGCGTTGGCATTTCTTCATCCCGAAGGGTCAGGCCTACTGCAACACGTCAACCCTTGGCGCATCTCCGAAGGTCGTGGTCAACGCCATCAACGAACACATGCGCTACGTGGAAACCCAGTTGGCAAGTTGCGACTACAGCACCGGTACGCCGAACTTTCTCGCTGGCTACCAGGACGAACCCGAGCTTCGCAAGCGAGTCGGAGCCTTGATGGGCTGCAAAATGGAAGAGGTGGGACTGACCCGCAACGCAACAATGGGCATGAGCTACATCGCCCAGGGCCTGGACCTGAAGAAAGGTGACCAGGTGATCCTGACCGACCAGGAACACCCTGGCGGGCGCTGCGCCTACGACGTTCGCGCGAAGCGCCATGGGATCGAGATCATCGAAGTCAAGATCCCGAAACCCGCGAACGACCCCGAAGCGCTCGTCCAGGCGTTCGCCGACGCCGTCACGGATCGCACCAGCGTTCTAGCGGTTCCACATGTCACCTCTGCGTTCGGGATCATCTTGCCGGTCAAGCAGATCATCGCCGCCGTGCGTGCCAAGAAGCCGGATGTCTACGTTGTGCTCGATGGCGCCCAGGCACTTGGGCACGTCAAGGTCGATGTCATCGACTTCGATTGTGATGCGTACTTCTCGTCGCCTCACAAGTGGCTGCTCGCCCCCAAGGGAACCGGCGTCTTGTTCGTGCGGCAATCGACCAACGAACGCGTCTGGACAACCATCGCCAATGGCCAGTGGGACTTCGCCGAGGATGTCGGCTGGCGCTTCTCGCAAATCGGAACCGGCAACCAATCTCTGCACAAAGGTTTCGAAGCCGGTCTCGACTTCCTCGATCGAATTGGAATGGAGACCATCTACGCACGTATCAAGTCAATCGGCGATCGGCTGCGTACGGGCCTGAAGACAATCGACGGCGTGACGATTCAGAGCAGCACACACCCAACAATGTGCGCCGGGATCACCAACTACACGCTTCGTGGCTGGGACGGCCTCGATGCTGCGAGGCACTTGTTCGCGACAGAGAAGATCATGCCTCGCGGAGTTGCGGATGGAATTCGACAGAGTCTGCACATCTACACGAACTTCGCGGATGTCGATCGCACCCTCGACCGAATCAAGAAGATGTTGAAGGCCTGAAATCGCCGACGGGTTTTCGCAGGGGACGTTCGACCATGAAGGTAACCATTTTAGGTTCTGGCACCGCGGTACCCGTACCCGATCGGCTCCCGTCGGGAGTACTTGTGGTCGCCGGAGATCAGGTAATCCTCGTCGATCTCGGCCCCGGAGTTCTCAGACAAGTGGCAAAGGCCGGCTACGGTCCGGACCAGATTACGGCCGTCCTGTTCACGCACTACCACACCGACCACACCGCCGACCTGGCTGCCCTGCTGTTCGCTCTGCGCAACCCTCAATTCGCCAAACGCCCCCCGCTCAAGATCCTCGGCAACACTGGGCTCCACACCCTGCTCGGCCACCTGACCGAGGCCTGGAGATGGCTCGAACCCAAGGACTATGAACTCGAAGTCCTCGAAATCGGGCCAGGGAGCTTTCCTCTGGGCAACGTCGAGATCACCGCAGTCGCCATCGAACACACCGCCGCCAGCCTGGCGTACCGGCTGACAGACGAAGATGGTCACTCCGTCGCACTGAGCGGGGATGCTGACGAATGTGACGGCCTGGCGGACGTCGCCGCCGGGACCGATCTCTTCGTCTGCGAAGCAGCCTTTCCAGACGGTCAAAAAGTAGTCGGGCACATCACACCCTCGATCGCTGGAGCGGCTGCCCAGACCGCCGGCACCAAGACCTTGTGTATGACCCACTTCTATCCTGAATGTGAGGGCGTCGACCTGCTCGCCCAAGCGCAAGAGGTCTATGACGGAGACGTGGTCCTGGCCGCAGATCTGATGGAATTCGATCTGACCAGCATGAGGTTGCGCAAATAGCTTGACGCGCACGGGCCAACTGGGAATCCTGTTCCGCCCAAATGACTCAACAAGCCGAACAACACGCCTTTCAGGCCGAAGTCAGCGAAGTCCTGTCGATCGTCGTCAACTCGCTGTACAGCCACAAAGAGATCTTCCTGCGCGAGCTCATCAGCAACGCCAGCGACGCCATCGACAAACTCGCCTTCAAGGCGCTCACCGATCACCAACTGACCGGCGATGACAGCGAATATCAGATCGATCTGATCCCGAGCAAAGACGCGGGCACTCTGACGATTCGGGATAATGGCGTCGGCATGACCCGCGAGGAACTCACAGAGAACCTCGGCACAATCGCCAAGTCAGGCACCAAGCAACTGATGCAGTCGCTGGAAGGGGACGAAAAGAAGGACCTCAACCTGATCGGAAAATTCGGCGTTGGCTTCTATTCAGCCTTCCTTGTTGCAGACGAGGTCACGGTCACCAGCCGTGCAGCCGGCTCCGACGAGGCCTGGATGTGGGTAAGCAACGGCAAGACCGGCTTTACCCTCGAGTCAAGCGAACGTGAAGCCCGTGGAACGAACATCATCCTGCGCCTCAAGGATGACATGCAGAATTTCCTTGAGGAATACGAACTCCGCAGCCTCGTTCGCAAGTACTCGGACTACGTCCGCATCCCTATTCGGCTGCAAGTCGAACGCGATGAGCCGATTGGCGAGGAAAAGGACGACGATGGCAATCCCAAGACCGAGAGCGTCAAAAAATGGGAGGTCGTCAACACCGCCAGCGCACTGTGGACACGGCCCAAGAGCGAGATCACGGACGAGCAATACTCCGAGTTCTACAAGCACATGACCCACGATTGGGCCGATCCGCTCGCACACACCCACTTCAAGGTCGAGGGTTCTCAGGAGATGACCGGGATGATGTTCGTCCCCAGTCAGCCACCATTGGAGATGTTCCAGGGTCAAAGCGGCAAGGGCGTCCGCCTCTACGTGAAGCGGGTCTTCATCATGGAGGACTGCGAAGACATCCTGCCCGAGTGGCTGCGCTTCATGCGCGGTGTCGTCGATTCCGAAGACCTGCCTCTGAATGTCTCACGCGAGATCTTGCAGCAAGAGCGTGTCACCGCAGCAATCAAGAAGCAGGTCGTGAACAAGACCCTCAACCTGTTCGAAGAACTGGCCGACGAGGGTGAGACTACCAAGACGACCACTACCGAGGTCGACGGTGAGGAAAAAACCGAAGAGACCAAGGTCAACCGCTACGAACAGCTGTGGAACAACTTCGGCAAGATCCTGAAGGAAGGCGTGCACTACGACCACGCCAACAAGGACCGCATCGCCAAGCTCCTGCGCTATCCAAGCTCCAAGGTCGACGGCATCGCATCACTCACCGAATACGTCGAGCGGATGCCAGAGGACCAGGATTCGATCTACTACATCGTCGCGGAGACCCTCGATACAGCCCGCCACAGTCCGCACATCGAAGCGCTCGCAAAACGTGGCTACGAAGTTCTCTTCATGACGGACGCCGTCGACGAATGGGTCGTCAATGGCCTCGGGAAGTTCGATGACAAGGAACTCGTCAGCGCCGCCAAGGGCAATCTGGATTTCTCCGACTCCGACGAAGAGAAGAAGGAGATGGAGGCGCAGTCGACCCTGTTCTCGAGTTTGACGGAACAAATCCAAGAGAACCTGGGCGAGTATGTCCAAGAAGTGCGGGTCACCAATCGCCTGACGGACTCACCGGCCTGCCTGGTCTCCGACGAACACGGTATGAGCCCGTACATCGAGAAGGTCCTGCGGGCCAACGGCCAAGATGTCCCAACCCAGAAGCGCATCCTCGAACTCAATCCCGAGCACGACGTCGTCAAGAGCCTGCAGGAGTTGGCCAAGGACGAGGGTAAGTCCGAGGAGGTCCATCAGTGGAGCCAACTCCTCTTCGATCAGGCCTTGGTCGCGGAAGGCAGCTTGCCAGCCGATCCGGCCCAATTTGCGCGGACCATTTCCCAGCTGATGAAGAAAGCTGTCGACTAGCGTCGACTGGACTCGCTTGGCCGGGTCAGGAGGTCTGCGAAGGACGCCTCAGTCGGCGGCAGACCAGTCGTAGAAGCCCTGGCCGGCCTTCTTCCCGGTGTGACCCCGCTCGACCATGTCCCGCATCAATTGCGGAACGTCGAACGCCGGGCTGTCGAGCTCTTGGCGCAGATAGTCCGCGATCGCCATGCGCACATCGAGACCCACCAGATCGGTAAGTCGCAGTGGGCCCATCGGGTGGCGGTAGCCCAACTCCATGGCCCTGTCGATGTCGGCAGGAGCAGCGACCTCGGCTTCGACCATGCGAATCGCCTCGAGGCCCAGCACCACACCAAGGCGGCTGGTCGCGAATCCCGGACTGTCCTTGACGAGAATCGCTTCCTTGCCGAGTTGCTCACCGTAGGCCAACACCCGGTCGACGGTCTCCTGGGTCGTCTGCTCGCCGCGCACTACTTCCAATAGCGGCATCAGGGGTGGCGGGTTGAAGAAGTGCGTGCCGATGCAGCGCCCCGGGTCTTCGATGCCCTCGAAAATCGCAGTGACTGCCAAGGACGAGGTATTGGTCGCGAACACTGTCGAGTCACCGACCAGGGCTGCAATCTTGCCGAACACCTCGCGCTTGAGTTCGAGGATCTCGGGGATCGCCTCGATCACCAGGTCAGCGCCGTCTACCGCGGCAGCGAGGTCGTCATGCGCCGTAATCTTCTCGAATACGCGGTCGGCGGCCTCCTCGGTTGTCTTGCCTCGCGCCACACCCTTGTCGAGGAAGGCGCGGATCCGCGCCATGCCCGCAGCAACAACATCCGCACTGATGTCGTAGATGCGCACCTGGGAGCCGGCCTGAGAGCAGATCTGTGCAATGCCGGAGCCCATGGTTCCGGCGCCGAAGACGGCGACGGTTTGAAAAGATGCTGTGTCACTCATATCGATCGCTGGTCCTCAGCTCTTTTTCTTGCGGTTCAGGAAGGCTTCCATTCGCTGGTGCTTGTCCTCACTCTCGAATAGCAAGGCCTGGGCGACACTCTCAACGCTCAGCGCCTCGGCCTCAGCAGGTCGTGCCAGCGCGTTCATGCTGGCCTTGGCCAGGCTGACCGCAAACCTCCCTTGGCCTGCAATCTCCCGCGCGATCTCCATGGCGCGTTCCAGTACATCTCCGTCATCGACTACGTCGTTGACGAGTCCGATACGCAGACATTCCTGCGCATCGATGATGCGGCCGGTGTAGACGAGTTCGCGGGCCTTGCCCAGACCGACGAGTCGCGGCAAGCGATAGGTTCCGCCAGCGGCTGGGATGATGCCGAGTCCTACTTCGGGCTGCCCCATCTTGGCGGTGGAACCTGCAACGCGAAGATCACAGGCAATCGCCAACTCACAGCCACCGCCGAGCGCATAGCCCTTGATCGCAGCAATCGAAGGCCATGGGAAATCCTCGATTCGTTTGAAGATCGCAGCATTGATCCCCGCCAAGGCGTCGACGGCCTTGCGTTCCTTGAGCTGGGCGATGTCTGCTCCAGCGGCAAAGGCCTTCTCACCCGCACCCGTCAGGATCAACACGCTTACATCATCACTTTCGAGCAGACCGTCCAGCGCGGCGTGCAGGCCGTCGACCATCTCTCGGTCGATCGCATTGCGCTTCTCGGGCGCGTTCAGAGTGATGACGGCGATCCCGTCCGTCTTATCGACGAGAACCTTGTCGTTCCGGGTAGGCGCTGGGGAGGTCATGGTGTGAGAACGATCTTTCCAAACACGCTGCGAGATTCCAGCAGTTCATGAGCAAGGTGGACTTCAGCCATCGGTAGCACGCGATCGACGACTGGTCGCAGTGATCCGCTACCGGCCAGTCGAATGACCTCAAGTGCATCATCGCGGGTGCCCATGGTGTTTCCGATCACGGAGAGATTCTTGAAGAACAGGCGGTGCAGACTGAGCTGAACCTCACCGCCGGTCGTCGCCCCACAAGTAACCAGCCGCCCACCGCGGGTCAGACAGCGGATAGAGCCGTCAAACGTCGACGCACCGACATGTTCGAACACGACGTCTACACCCGAACGCCCGCGAATCTCCCGGACCCCTGCCACGAAGTCCTGTTGCTCGTAACAAATCGCGTGATTGGCGCCCAGATCTAGAGCCGCCTGGCACTTTGCATCGGTGCCGGCCGTCGCGATCACCTCGGCTCCAAGGAACCTGGCAATCTGCACCGCGGCAGTACCAACGCCGGATCCCGCACCCTGCACCAACACAGTCTCCCCGGCCTGCAGCCTGGCTCGTCGCAACATCGACCAGGCAGTCTGGAAAGTCAGGCTGAACGAAGCAGCGGACTGAAAGTCGAGACTTGGAGGCTTCGGCGCGACGTTGGCCTCGGGGACGACAACAGATTCTGCGCAGCAGCCATCCCGGGTCTCACCCAAGACCCCATAGTCGGCGCACAGCTGATCATGACCCGATTGGCAGGAATCACAGGTTCCGCACGACAGTCCCGGCAGCACGATCACTTCGTCACCAGCGGCGGCAGCGGTCACTCCCTCGCCGACCGCATCCACCGTACCCGCGCCATCCGATCCGAGGATCAGCGGCAAAGGGAACTGATGCCCTGGCACACCACGCCGGACCCAGGTGTCGAGATGGTTGAGTCCCACCGCCGCGATCTTGATGCGGACTTCAGCGGGCCCCGGCTCGGGAGTCGGCAGCTGCTCGACCAGCAACTTGTCAAAACCCCCATGCTCACGAACTACGACTGCCTGCACCGCCTAGGAGCCTCCAAACTCTGCCTCGCGCCGCTCGTTGTAGGCGCGGATTCCCTCGCTGGCATCCGCGCTGTCAAACAGCCTGGCCTGCAACTCACGTTCGAGGGCCAGACCAGCCTCGAGAGACAACTCCGCGCCGGTCTGCACAGAACGCTTGATATGACCGACAGCCATCGACGCCTTGCCGGGGGTTGTAAACGAGGCAGCGTATTCGATCGCCCGGGTTCGAAAGTCGTCAGCTTCGAAGACCTGGTTGACCAAACCGAGTTCCAAGGCCCGATCGGTCCCAAAGGTCTCTCCGGTGACCATCAGCTCGATAGCCTTCGACTTGCCCAGCAGGCGCGCGAGGCGTTGGGTTCCACCTGTTCCAGGCAACACCCCTAAAGCAACCTCCGGCAAACCAAACTTGCCACAGTCCTTGCGTGCCACTCGGAGGTCCGCTGCCAAAGCAACCTCGAGACCACCCCCAACCGTGTGGCCATTGAGTGCAGCAATCACGAGTTTCGGAGTCTGTTCCAGACGCGAGAGGGTCTCGTTCGCGTGCAGGCAGAAGTAGTATTTGAAGGTAGGATCCGCCGCCTGCAGCATCCCGATGTCAGCACCCGCGCAGAAGAATTTGTCACCCTGTCCGATCAATACGATGACTTGCACATCCGTGTCGAAGCGCGCGCGCAGGATGGCAGCATCGAGTTCCAACATCATCTCATGGCTGTAGGTATTGGCCGGCGGAGCATCCAAGGTCAGGACCGCGACGTGGCCGTCCTTGTCGAAATGCACCAGGGATCTAGATTCGTCTGCCATAGCTGGGGACGCATTGGACGCCGTTGAGGGCGAAGGGTAGCGCCCCGGAGACCCGAGTCCACGGCGAGATCAGCGGAGTCCACGCGGCGTGGCCGAAACACCCCAACCAACTGGGCAGGTGCTCCAAGACGCCGTGTCACGGGGGACAGAGCCAAGCGCAGCTTGACCGCCCCGGGCCCGACAAGTTGCGGTCGTGGGCGCCATTGCACGGTGCGATCGGGTACTATCGACAGCAACTCGAAACGGGCCAGGCTTGTTGGATAATCAGCATCCCCGAACCGCTTGAAAGCACCGCCTGCCGCCGTACGTTGCGCCTACCGAATGATGGGCAAGATCACCAAGGTCTGGATCGAAGAAGGTTGCATTTCATGCAGTATCTGCATGGATATCGCCCCCGACGTTTTTGACGTCCCAGACGGGGAAGACTGCCTGATCCGGGCCAAGGCCGAGGACTTCTTCGACAAGAAGGCCGCCGAGATCCGGTTGGCCGCCGAGGATTGCCCGGTCGAAGTCATCGAGATGGCTGAGTCCGATGGCGACCCGAAACAAGCGCAGGCCAACTGATACGACCCCGCACAGCCCTTCCTGCCCCCTCACAGACCAGCTAGACTACCCAGTCCACGCATGAAGACAGCAGTCCTGACAGCCTTGGCCTTCGTCCTCCTTCCGAGTCAACCGACTCGCTGCGGTGATCCCGAAGAGGTCACCTTCGGGATCCTCGCCGGATTCGACTACGAGGAGGGCATGGAGCTCCCTGCGGATGTCTCTGGCTACAACGGCAAGCAAGTCAGCGTCAGCGGTTTCATGGCAACCGAAGACGGCAGTGAGGGTGACGTCGAGTACTTCATCATCATCAATGATGCCTGCGGTTGTGAGGGCACCCCAAAGATGAACGAGATGGTCTTCTGCGTCATGCCATCCGGTGAAACCACCAGGCTCAAGGACGGCCGCGTCATGGTGACCGGCAAGTTTCATGTCAGCGAGGAAAAGGAAGAGGGCGTCGTGGTGTCTCTCTACGGCCTCGAAGTCGACTCGGTGAAGTAGCGGCCGGCATGGTCCTTCTCCCCAAGATCCCGGCAACCTCCTGGAGCGCGGCCGGCACGTGCACCTTGTGGCTGGTGATGGCGCACGTCACACCCTGCCCGGCGCAGGACACGGACTGGGCAGCCTATGTCGAGAAGGCGCACAACCACCGTCGGATCATGTTGCGGCGGGCCGCCGCTCGCAAGGTTGCGGACGCTGGGGCCGCCGCGGTACCCGCGGTCCGTGCCTTCCAAAAAAAGCACGGGCGTGACGCAATCCGTATGGTCCTGGTTTCTTCCTACGCCGTCAGCAAGACGACAGATGCTGCGACTCTTGGACTGCTGCTCGAATGGGCCGGGGACCGGGACTTCTACTGGCGGTCGCAGGCGCTCAAAGGCCTCGCCAATCGCCGACGACCCGAGTTGAAAAAGCTATTCACCTCAAACCTACAAGATCCGGCCTACTTGACCCGGATCGAAGCCGGCCGCGGCCTATGCCTGCTGGGTGATCACAGCAGGACTCTCGGACTCCTTGCAGACGTCGATCCACGCGTCCGGCTGCGTGTTGCGGTGTGCCTGGTCGAAGAAGGCAACGACCGCGGCCTACCCACACTGATCGAAGCACTGCGCCAGGAGACCTCGTTTCTCGACTATCCGTGGGGACAAATCGGCGCCATCGTGGCCTTCAAGACGATGCGAAAACTGGCGGCGCAGGATTTTGGGTTCGTACCCGGCGAGTCCCGCACCAAGAACGGGGATGCAGTCGCCGGGTTCGAGAAGTGGGCCCGGGTACGGCTCGGCAAGAACTGGGTCGATCCGGTCCAGATCCCTGGCGATGACACCTCCTACCTGGGTGGGATCGAAATCCGCTCATGCCGCAACGGGGACATGTTCCTGCGCTGGACGGCGGATCAGGTCCTGGTCATCGGTCTGGAGGGTCGAACCCGCATCCAGTTGGACGACAGCGCCTTCTCGAATCTCGACGCGGGCCCCCAGACCACCGGCGAAACCCGCCACGGCAAGGTGGTCTGCGACTTCCTGCGATGGGCATGCAAGACCACGGGCAAGAGCCAAAAGGCCGCTCCCAAGGCCTTGCCAGCGGAATCCTCCAAGTGGCTGGAGTCTCTCGCCAAGGCTCTCGATAAGAAAGGGGCGTCGGAGTTCACGAAACGGCTCCAAAACCGGCTCCAGCAATTTAGAGCCCGGCGACCCTAGCCAAACATGTGTGGAATCATCGCAGTGCTGCGACGGCGTTGCCGTCGCAAACCAGCCACGCGTAGCCAGGTGCAAGAACACCTCGCTGCGATTCGCGACTTCCACGTAGACCTCGACTGCGAGCCATTGGTCGAACAGGTCGACGCCCTGGCCACCCATCTGACCGAAGCCAACCGTCTGCTGTCGAACAGTGCTGGCGCAGCCTGCCTGTTGCACGAAATCGGCCTGGCGGACGAGGTCCGTGCGGAGATCAAGATCCTCGATAGCAAACTCGCAAAACTCAACCAACGCATCGATGCCGAAGGCGGCTTTTCATCTGCCAGGCAAGAACTACTCAACGCTGCTCTGATCCGCGTCAAGGACTCTGCCTGGGCGATCGGGCGCGACCGGCTCGAGACCGTCGAGACCATCCGCAGACTCGGTGGGGACACCCTGACCGACTCTGCTATTGAAAGCTACCACTCGATAACCCTCGCACTGCGATCACTGGATCGTCTGGAGGTACGCGGGCGTGACTCAGCTGGACTGCAGATCCTCGTCACCGGTCATGGGCTGGATCTCGAGTCCGAGGAGATCCAAGAACTAATCCAACCACGCCACAACGATCGGATGTTGACCAATGGGGCTGTCCGAACCCCGGACGATCACCTCGCGTTCATCTACAAAGCAGCTGCAGAAATCGGCGAGCTCGGCGACAACAGTGGTGCGATGCGGGCCGCAATCTGCGAGGACCGCCTGCTCGGATTGGCATTGGCAGGACCGGACTCCGAAGCCGTAGTCCTCGGCCACACGCGCTGGGCAAGCGTCGGCATCATCAGCCAGGCCAACGCACACCCGGTCAACCACGAAGAGCTCGATCGCGACGGACCCTACGTCGCAGCGGTCCTCAACGGTGACGTCGACAACTTCCTCGAACTACAAGACAAGGCTGGCATCAGAATCCCGGACGAAATCACCACCGACGCCAAGGTGATTCCTATCCTGGTGTCGCGCGGACTCGAGGACGGAATGACACTAACGGAGTCGTTCCGCCAGTCGGTATCGGAATTCGTCGGCTCGGTAGCGATTGGATGCAGCACGGCGTCCGCGCCCGGCAAGTTGCATCTCGCGCTCCGTGGCAGCGGCCAGGGCGTGTTTCTCGGACTGGCTGAAGACACCTTTTTCGTCGCGAGCGAGCCGTATGGCGTGGTCGAGGCCACCGACACCTACCTGCGTCTGGACGGCGAAACCCCCGGCAATCCTGACAACCCTGGCGCCAGCCAGGGTCAGATCCTGATCATCGACCGCGAAGGAGCCGGCGAACTCGACGGGATCGAACGGATCGCCTACGACGGTACACCGCTTCCGGTCACCCCTGCCGAGATCAAGACTGCCGAGATCACCACCCGCGACATCGACCGCGGCGATAATCGGCACTTCCTATGCAAGGAGATCACCGAAGCGCCGCAGTCGTTCAAGAAGACGCTGCGCGGCAAGATCGTAACGGTCGATGGCCAACTGCAAGTCAAGCTTGGCGACGAGAGCCTGCCAGCACTCGTGCGCAACAACCTGAAAAACGGCAACTACCAGAACGTCGTGGTAATTGGCCAGGGAACCGCTGCGGTCGCTGGCCAGGGTATTGCTGCAGCGATGTCGGACGCGGTCAGCGACACAAACCTGCACGTCACCGCCATGCCTGCCACAGAGCTGTCAGGCTTTCATCTGCGTGACGACATGTCGAACACATTGATCGTCGCCATCAGTCAGTCAGGTACCACGACGGACACCAATCGCACAGTCGATCTGGCGCGTGGTCGCGGTGCCAGCGTGCTGGCTGTCGTGAATCGGCGCAACAGTGATCTGGCCGCCAAGGCCGACGGCGTCCTGTACACCTCGGATGGACGTGACGTAGAGATGAGCGTTGCATCAACCAAGGCGTTCTACTCACAAATCGCCGCCGGCTTCTTGCTCGCTTTTGCAATCCGACAGGCAATTGACGGCAAACAAGCCGCCGATCAGCAGGAGGTCCTGGCAGCACTCACTGCATTGCCCGATGCACTGAGCCGTGTCCTGGACATGCAGGACACAATCAGCGACGCGGCACGCAAGCACGCTTCACAACGACGCTACTGGGCTGTAGTTGGCAACGGCAAGAACACGGTCGCGGCCGAGGAGATTCGCATCAAGCTCTCGGAGCTGTGCTACAAGTCCATCGCTTGCGATACCACCGAGGACAAGAAGCACATCGACCTGTCCGCGGAACCTCTGATCCTGGTCTGCGCGGCAGGCCTCACCGGGTCGACAGCCGATGACGTCGCCAAGGAGCTCGCGATATACCACGCCCACAAGGCAGCTCCGATCCTGATCACGAGCGAGGATCCAAGCCGGTTCCCGGGTGCTCTGGAGACGATCCAGGTGCCGAACGTGCACGACTCGGTTGCGTTCATCCTGTCTACGATGGTCGGGCACCTGTTCGGCTATTACGCGGCAATGGCGATCGACGAACTCGCCAATCCCCTGCGCCTCACCCGCGCAGCGATCCAACAACTGGTCTCCGAGATCAAGAACACCGACGGGCTACTCCTCGAGCTGGAACCGATAGCTCGTGAGCCCATCGCGACGTTCTTGGCCGGCATCGCCGAAGGACGCTACGACGGTCAACTCGAAGCAAGCACGGCCATCCGGCTGGCATCACACCTCGGCTACGTCACCGGCACAAAGCCGCTTGATTCCTACGAAACTGAGACCGGTCAGGTCGGCACACCCGCCCTGGTCACCGAGAGGCTCGCGGAGTGCTTGACGGTTGCCATCGAGGAGTTGACCAGGCCGATCGATGCAATCAAGCATCAAGCCAAGACGGTGACCGTAGGAATCTCGCGCTCCGACGAAGCCCTCGTCACAGTACCTCTGGTAAAAACGCTCTTGGATGCCGGGGCCCCGCGCGAACGAATCAGCTACCGATGCCTGCGTGCGCTAGCCTGCCTCGAGCCCGCGATCGCCAGGGTCACAGGATCAACCCGTTACCGCATCGACGGTAGCGACAACCTGGATACCGCTGAAATTCACGTCGTCGAGGCAACGGGAAGCGCCGAGAACCTCGCGTCTCGGACAAGCTCCGACCCGAGGCTCCGTGGTACCAAGCACCTGGTCGCCAGCGAACGCCAACTGATGGTCGCTCGTGGACTCAGCGATGACCGGACCTTCATCCTGGTGCCAGAAGTTCATGCGGGCCACTCGACCGGGTTGACTCTCCTGCACGTGGATTTTCACGACAAGATCAGCGCTGCCGCCATGCGTGGCGTCCTACGCGGTTACCGCAACCGCTACACCGTTCTCCGCGACCTGGTGACCGAGACCGAGCCGACTTTCGACGAACGTCAATTCGCCGAGCTCAGCGTGGTGGAGTTGCTAACGGCGCCGATGCACGCACTGGCCGACCGCTGGAAGTGACGGAGTCTGCCAGCACAAGATCCGCACTCCGCACGCGGTTGGGCGATCGAAAGCCCTGACGATCGATTCCATTGGTGCATTGTCGAGACCTGTGATTCAGGCGGGCGGTGTATCATTGCGGCACCGCTCCAGGGAGTTCGTGACCATGATCGCTACCATCCTCGTCCTGTCCACCCTGCACCCCGCTGTGTCAGATCCGCCACAAAGTGGCGACCAGCGGGATGTCGTCTATCTACAGACCGGCAAAACGATCCGGTGCAGAGTGGTCCTCGAACTCCAGGACAAGGTGGCGATCCTGATCGGCAGCCGCGAGCGTTGGATCCCACAATCCAAAATCAAACGGATCACATCGATCCAACGCTCATTGGACGAGGTGCTCACCAAATTCACGGCAAGCAAGGACAGCGTCGAGACCTTTCTCCACCTGGCAAAGATGTGCGAGGGCCGGCACCTCCCCCACGAAGCGCGGCTTTTCTACTGGCGAATACTGGTCGACAATCCCGACAACCAAAAGGCCCATGAGGCCCTCGGCCACAAGCGCGCTGGAAAATCTTGGCGGGTACAAACCGGGTCTTCCTGGCGGAGCTTCAAACAAGTGGAGAAGCAACACGCCGATTGGGGCACCGCACGCGTCCTGCGCTCGGAACACTTCGAAGTTCGTAGTAATGCCGGACTGAGACGAACGGTAATAACGCTCTTGGAGCTCGAAGTTTTCTACCGCCATCTGTTCGACTTGTTCCAGAAGAGCCTGGAACTCCGTGAGGTCACTGAACCGATTCGAGTCTACGTCCACAAAGACCAAAAGGAGTTTCCGCGCCTGAGCAACAACGTCGATGCCTACTTCTCCAATGAGGAGAACATCCTCTTCACCTTTCTCGATGATCACGGGCGACCACTGATGCTCTTCCACGAAGCCACCCTCGCGGTCGTATACAACCTCGGTGGCTCCAAGCGCGGTCGCAAGACTGAACTCCCAGGGTGGCTCGGCCAAGGATGGGGAGACTACATGGAGGGTTGTATCACCCGGAAGGACAACGGCCGGCTCGAACTCGACCTCGCAAAACGGCTCGAGTACCGCATCGGGAACCTACAAGCAGAGAAGAACCGCTACTCCCTGCGACGAATCCTCAACTTCAAGAAGACCGACTTTTCCGCGTCGAGCCGACAGAA
>JAYZDB010000149.1:0-6868 GCA_036338025.1 Planctomycetota bacterium | reverse complement strand
AGGCGGAGACAACCAGCTTCCAACACTGGCTCAGCAACCAGGTCAGCAAACACATCGTGCCTCACCCTCGCATGGCGACCGGAGCGTTCTCTGTCGAGGCTGTCGACGATCCATTCTCCGTCAGTCCAAAGCGAGTGTGGGAAGCCCACCAGACCCTGACGAGCCGCGGCACAGAAGTCCTCGGGACGCAGGACGGCATCGTCCTGGGCGTCATGCGACTCAACTTCGGGGATCAGATAATCCCGGGCCAACGCGTTGACATCATCAGCGCACGCCACAACCGCACCGATGACGAATACAAGAAGATCCGTATCATCACGCACCTCAGCGGAGCATTCCGGACACAACATCGGATGCTCGACTTGACAGTCTGCATGCTCGACATCGACTTGCTACGCGACCACATGGGCGGCGGTGACGAAGAACTCGTCACGGACATCTCAATCAAGGTGGCACCCGACCAGGATCTCAGCGTAGTAGCTAGCGCCGTCGATGCAGCAGTCGCGGATCTTGGCGGCGGCACGGCGCTGAACTTTGAACAACAAAACGCTACCTACCTGAGTGCCGTCGACCAGGAACGGGCCCTGATGAAGATCGTCCTGTTCGCAGTCATGCTGGTCGCCGGATTCTTGATCTTCGCGACTCTGCACATGATGGTCGCACAAAAGGTCCAGGACATCGGCATCCTGACCTCGCTGGGCGCAACACCGACTGGCACCGGCGGTATCTTCGTCCTCGGTGGACTGACCGTGGGCGTCGCAGGCTGCATCATCGGCACGGTGGTCGGCTACCTGTCCGCGTACTTCCTGAATGATATCAACGAGTTCGTCTACGAGTGGGCTGGCGAGGAGTTGTTCCCGCGCCGCGTCTACAACTTGACCGAAGTTCCCGTGGATCTGGATCCGGCATGGATCATCCAGGTTGTTGTCGGCGCCCTGTTCCTTTCCTTACTGGTGTCGTGGTTGCCGGCCCGCCGAGCCGCCCGTCTCGATCCGATCAAGGCCCTGATGCACGAGTAGCCATGACAGCGATCCTCAGCGCACGCAATATCACCAAGACCTACAAGCTCGGGAAGCAGGACGTTCCGGTCCTGCGAGGCATCAATCTAGACGTCGACGACGGCGAGATGGTGGCCTTGCTGGGTCAATCGGGCGCCGGCAAATCCACTCTCCTCTACCTGCTCGGACTGCTAGACCGTCCGACCAGCGGGTCGATTCAATTCGCGGGCACCGAGGTCAATGACCTGTCACCCAATCGGCGCGCCGCCCTCCGGCATGCGGAGATCGGCTTCGTCTTTCAGTTCTACCACCTGATCCCCGAACTCAGCGCGCTCCAGAACGTCAAGCTCGGCCTGATGATGCTCAAGACACCGCTGACCTATCTGCGCGAGCGCGGGGCCATCCATCAGCGGGCAGTCGACCTCTTGACTCGCGTCGGCCTCGCGCATCGTTTGAAACACCGACCCAACGAACTATCCGGTGGCGAACGTCAGCGGGTCGCAATCGCACGGGCGTTGATCTCCGAACCACGCATCATCCTGGCAGATGAACCAACAGGCAACCTCGACTCCGAGACCGCCGAAGAGGTCCTCGAGATCATCTTCCAACTCAATCGCGAACAGAACATTGCGTTCATGCTGGTAACGCACAACGAAGAACTCGCCAGCCGTTGCGACCGCACCGTACGGCTGAAGGATGGACTGGTGATCGGCTGATGTATCGCTACTACCTGGCGCTCCGATTCATAGCCAGCCGCCCGATCAACCTGCTCGGGATCGGCGGTGTCATGCTCGGTGTCTGGGCGCTGATCGTCGTAGTATCGATCTTCTCTGGCTACATCCGAGAGGTGAAGGAGCACGTCAACACGGTGTCTGCCGACATGGTAATCGTGAACCTCGGCAACGGTGTGAAGTTTGCGGTGGCCCAGGGCATCCTGGAAGCCGACCAGAACGTCGCCGCCTGCTCACCACGACTGGTCTGGGGTGGACTGCTGCACCCGAACGTCGAGAAGGGCGGTCCAACCACACCAATCCCGGGTGCTCTGCCCAAGAATGGCCCCTACGTGACGATCGTCGGCATCGACCCAGCACTCGAAATCGCCACCACCGGATTCGGTAGATGGCTCGAAGCCGTAACCGACCCGGCGCTCCAGGTCGCCCAGGACACCTTGCAAGAAACTCGCAACTGGGTCCTTCTGAGTCCCCTCCGAGCCGCCAAGATGCAACTCGCCCGCGGCGATTCAGTACCCCTGACGATGGCGCGACTGCAGCAAACCTGGGACGGGGGAATGACGCAGTTCGGCCGGCTGGATCCGCAACTGGTCGGTTGCTTCTCGACCGACCACGCCGGCTTTGACACCCTGACGGTCTACCTGCACATCGAGGCCCTGCGCTCCTTGATCGCCAAGGGCAACCCAGACTTCACCAACGAAATCGCGATCAAACTAAGAGACGGGTCCCCGACGGCCACCGAGCAGACCCGGCGCCGAATCGAAGGGGCGTTGTTCTCGCATCCCGATTTCCAGTATCCACAACCGCTGGTCAAGATCGCGGGCGAGCAGGAGCAGGGCTTGCTGAACGCCGTCGACCACCAGCGCGGTCTGATGAAGCTCGTCCTCTTCGTCATCATGGTGGTCGCCGGCTTCCTGGTCTACGCGACCTTGTCGATGATGGTGACCGAGAAGATCCACGACATCGGAGTGCTCTCTGCACTCGGCGCCACCCGACGCGGAGTATTGCAGGTGTTCATGACCTGCGGCCTGGCAATCGCGCTGAGCGGCACCCTGTGCGGCATCGTGTCCGGCTGCATCACTTCGATCTACCTGGACCCGTTCAACGCCTGGTTGAAGCAGACCTGGGATATCGACTTGTTTCCGATCGACATCTACAACCTGCCACATGTGCCGTACCACCTCGATCCATGGTGGATCCTGATCGTCGGATCGAGCTCCTTGTTGCTGGGGCTGATCGCCGCCGCAATTCCGGCGCTCCGCGCCATGCGCAACGATCCTTTGGACGCGCTGCGCAACGGTTAGACCTTCACAGCACGAATCAGGTTGCGCCCCCCGGTCCAAGCGCCGAGAATGGGCCTATGCGACCGCGCGTTCCTTGCACCGCTCTCTTGTTGCTGGCGACCTGCGCCAGCAGCTGTCAGACCACCGTTAGCGGGCGAGCCATCGGGAACCGGCTCGGGAATTCCCTACAAGGTCTCATCAGCGGGTCTGGTCACTTCCTCACCGCTGAGATCACGCGCGCTACGACCTTGCCAGGAAGCGTGGGACGGATACCCCGTATCCGGCTTGGCAAGCTTCGTGGATTTCTGCCCGCCATCCAGCAAGGCAGCACGTCGATAGCCGCCGGCATCAAGGATCTGCCGAAGTCTCTGCGAGCGGTTTCTGGACACGCCCTGCACGAGGCATCGCAAAAACTGCGGGCCCTGCTCAGTGACAGGCACCCCAGGCTCCAACCCAGCGCGATCCTCCAGCAGTGGCGAACCGATCTCGGCAAGACCGCCGACGTCCTGGGACTCAACAACCCGGTCCTGCCAGGACCGGGCGACCTGGATCGGACTGAGGACCCCCACCAGGTCGGCAGACGGCTGACCTGGATCGAACGACTGCTCAGCCGGTTCTAGAACAACTCCGCCTGGAAGGCTGGAGTGGATGAGAACATCCCGTTCAAGCCAGGATCGGCGACGACCCACTGACCGTATACCGTGAGTCCGCGCAAGCTGGGGTCTGTAGGCAACGGGAACACCCTACCACTCCTTCTCCCGAAGTGCTTTCGGTGGACCCAGGACTTCCGCCGTCACGAAGGCCCGCGCCATGTTCCGGAGGTCGACATAGCTGCGTCGGTGTAAGGGGTCAGCAGTCGATCGCCCAGCACCCCGGCGCCGGGAGCGGCCCACGTTCGGCACAATGTGCCGTTCCACCAGGGCGCTGTGATGCTCCTCGAGGTGTCGGGTCTCCAGAGTTCCGAAGCTGCGACGCCCCTCCGCCTCGCGAGCCAGCAAGCGTTCGTGGAGGTCCCCACCGTGGCTGCGCTGTGCAGCCTGCACGGTCGGTTCCTCCTCGATGACTACCGGCTCGACGCGGTCTTCGACGGCAGCGAGATCCCCCGCCGGCCGCCCGCTCGGGTCCGGCGGCAAGCCCATCATCCGTCGTATCTCCGCTGCGATATCGTCGGCGGTCTTACGGCGCGGGCTCGGCGCGGGCACAGGATCTGCGGGTGCTGGATCCGCACTGACATCCACTTCACCGACCGGCTTCAGGGTCGTACGTTGTTTATCCGCACGGCTCGTCTGGGCCACTTCCTTGGCCTTCTTGCTGGCCGCACCTCCGATCGCGGAGATCAGGAAATAGGCCAGGGGAATGATCCAGAGCCATTCGTTCACCGCTACTCCTTGACCTTGCCCTTGTCGCGCTCTTCCTGGACCTGGTGTTCCTCACCGGCAGCGATCTGACTCCGCATCTTGGTATCGGCGTCGATGTTCTTGATCTTGTAGTAGTCGAGGATACCCAGGTTGCCGCTGCGGAACGCATCCGCCATCGCTTTCGGCACCTCCGCTTCCGCCAGCACGACCTTGGCGCGGTTGCCCATCACCTCGGCGACTTGCTCCTGCTCCATCGCCACTGCCATCGCGCGCCGTTCCTCGGCCTTGGCCTGAGCGATCCGCTTGTCCGCTTCGGCCTGGTCAGCCTGCAGCTTGGCACCGATGTTCTCGCCGATGTCGACATCCGCGATATCGATAGAGACGATCTCGAAAGCGGTACCGGCATCGAGACCTCGACCGAGCACGGATCTCGAAATATTGTCCGGGTTCTCGAGCACATCTTTGTGGGTATCAGAGGAACCGATCGTCGACACGATGCCCTCGCCCACCCGCGCGATGATGGTCTCCTCGCTGGCACCGCCGACCAGGCGTGCGATGTTGGTCCGCACGGTCACGCGAGCCTTGGCGAGCACCTGGATGCCGTCCTTCGCCATCGCGGCAATCTTGCCGCCGGCCGGACAGTCGATGACCTTCGGGTTGACACTGGTCTGCACAGCTTCGAGCACGTTACGACCCGCCAGATCGATAGCACAGGCCCGACGAAAGTCGAGATCCAGGCTCGCACGATCCGACGCGATCAGCGCGCCGATAACGCGCAGCACGTTGCCGCCAGCCAGGTAGTGGGCTTCGAGATCCTTGACTCCGGTGTCCTCCAAACCCGCCTGCACTGCACTGATCCGTGCGCGAGTAATGACCGTCGGATTGACCTTGCGCAGCGACATCCCGACCAGGGTGAACAGACCGATGTTGGCCTTGGTGAGCGTCGCCTGGATGTAGAGGTTGATGAACTTCGAGATGAAGATCAGGAAGATGACGAAGATCAGGATCAGGAAGCCAAGAACCCAAGGCCACGCGTCGTCAAAGAAATCTGGAATTGCGAGATAGATCACGGATGCTCCTGGATGGAATTGGCCTGCTGGCGCATTGAAACTAGGAATGTAAAGGGGCCACGAACACTTGATTGGACTCGATCTTGATGACTTTTATCGGGCTGGATTTTTCGATCAACTCGCCGCGTGTGACTACGTCGATCCGCCGGCCCCCGATCGATGCGTAGCCGGCCGGACGAAGATCACACAAGGCAGTACCCTGCTTACCAACCAGATCCTCGAGCCCTTCCTCCTGGGCGGCTCCCGAGACTTCCTCGGAATCCAGGCCTGACAGGTACAATTGCTTGCCGAGACGAGTATGGGGCAACACACGGAATGCCATCTTGACCGACAAGGGCACGCCGATCGCGCAGGCGACCAGGAATGACCAACCGGTGAGCGAGTCGTGGTGGCTGAAAGCAAAGAACACCGCCGATACCAGTACCGTTCCGGCCATCACCGCAAGGATCCCAGCCGAGACGAAAAACACTTCGGCGACCACCAGGGCAAGGCCGACCAGCACCATGAGCGCGAGGATCCCAACGGTGACCTCACCCTTCTGTGCGTTCGGCTTCTCGGCCGGCACCACCACCACGCGGTTACCGTGGACCTCGACCACCCGGACCGTCGCCCCTTCCTCGATGAAGCTGCCCTCCGACACCACGTCGTAGCGATCCTCCCCGATCATCATCACCCCGGCGGGACGCAGATCGGTAAGCACCACACCCTCCTGGCCCGGCAAGGTCGCGAGATGTTGTTCGTGGTCTGCGAGTCCCCCGGCGCTCGGATCACCAGCCTTGGGTGGCACCTGCACGGCACTCTTCAAGTACGGGATGCGGCCGAGATTGGCGTAGACCGCCCAAATTCCCAGCATCACCGACACCATCACCAGGCCAAAGTTGATCAGGTTGTTGAGAAACGTCTGGCTCTGGTCCCCGCTGGCGGGGAAGTAGAATTCCTGCTGGGAGAAGATCAGACCGGCAACGATGCAAACAAAGCCGGCGAGGCCGAACACGATCATCCCCGGCATGATGTAGATCTCGACCCCCAACAAGCCGAGTCCCAGGAAGAACAACAGGATCTCGGTGATCGTTGCCAGCCCAACCATGTAGCTACCGAAGAACGCCAGGCCGAACATCATGATCCCCAGGATCCCGGGCAGGGCGAAGCCGGGTGTCTTGAACTCGATCAACAGCAGGATGAAGCCGAGCACGAACAGGACCTCGCGCATGCTGTTGAGCCAGGCCACAATGTCCTCGGACCAATTTGGCGCCAGGTAGCCGGTCTGCGAGGCGTCCAGGCCCAGACGCTCATCGAGCAGGATTTCGACCGTGTCGACTACCCCATCGATCAAACCGACATCCGCGGCCATGCCGCCCTGCAAGGTCAAAGGTTGCACGAACTTGCTGGGTGGGACGACAAACGTGATCTTGGGATTGTCCCGCATCC
>JAYZDB010000148.1:0-4759 GCA_036338025.1 Planctomycetota bacterium | reverse complement strand
TGGCTGCCCAAGACCCGGCAAGTCGGCAAATCCGGACTGAAGGTCAAACCCAAGATCTACCTCGCAATCGGGATCAGCGGCGCACCGGAGCACATCGAGGGCATGAAGGACGCGGAGTTGATCATCGCAGTCAACAGCGACGAGACCGCCCCGATCTTCGAGCACGCCCACTACGGCACCACCGAAGACCTGTTCGACATCATCCCCGCGCTGACCGAAAAGCTGCAGTAGTCCGGTGATCTCGGCCATCACACCGCAGTCGTCCGAACCCACACGCGAGATCTTCCTGCACCTGCCGAACTGGGCGCAGGTCGTGTTCTACGTGCTGGGAGCGTCAGCCTGCCTGGTATTCGCCTACGGCTTCTGGCGTCGCTACCGGAAATACCGCAGCGGACGGTCGGAGAACCGGTGGGACAATCTCATCGGGCGCATCTATCGAGCCGCCAAGACCATCCTGACCAACTCGACGGTCCGCAAAGGCGACACACTCGGCGGCATCGCGCACACCCTGATCCTGTGGGGCTTCCTGATCCTGTTCATCGGGACCTGCATCGTCGCCTTCGACCATGACGTCCTGAGGTTCTTCGATGTCAAGCTCTTGCAGGGCGAGTTCTACCTCTGGTTCTCACTGACCCTCGACGTCTTTGGGGTGGTGTTCCTGATCGGCCTGGCCCTGATGATCGTGCGGCGCTCCGTGATCAAGCCAAGGGAACTCGACTACACCCGCGCCGATGAGCACGACGGCCAGTACAACCGCTCCGGCTTCGTCACCGACGACATGATCTTCGTCTGGCTGCTGCTGGTGATCGGGGTGTCCGGCTACGTCCTGGAGGCCTTCCGGATCGCCCAGACCATGCCGGACTTCGAGCGCTGGTCGCCGGTCGGCTACGGGCTTGCAACAATGGTCGACAGCTGGGCAAAAGAGACCCTGATCAACATCCACCTCTGGTCATGGTGGGGTCACGCAATCCTGGTGCTGCTGTTCGTCGCCTACATCCCGTTCTCGAAGATGATGCACATCTTCACGGACACCGCCAACCTGGTGTTTCTCGATGACATGGCAGGCCGACGGCTACCGGCTCTGCCACCCGGCAAGGCGAGGGAAGACGGCAAAGCGCCCACCCCACAGATGGGCTATGCCGAGATCTCAGACTTCACCTGGAAGGAACTCCTAGACTTCGACGCCTGCACCAAGTGCGGGCGCTGCCACGTGGCCTGCCCAGCCACCGCCGCCGGCACCAGCCTGTCGCCGCGCGACTTGATCCTCGACCTGCGCACCTTTGCCAACCAGGCCCTCGGGACGCCGGAGTGGCTGCAGCAGGAATTCCACCAAGGCTCCAAGTGGCCAAGCAATTCGACCGCCAGCACGAACGTAGCCACCGAGGTCATCCGCCCCGAGACGCTCTGGAGCTGCACGACCTGTCGCGCCTGCATGGAAGCCTGCCCGGTCGGCATCGAACACCTGACCAGCATCGTGCAGATGCGCCGGCACCTGGTCGACGCCGGTACCATGGACGACAACCTGCAGGGCGCCCTGATGAACCTCGGGGACTACGGCAACTCGTTCGGCGAATCCCCCAAGAAGCGCCACCGATGGACCAAGGGCCTGTCCTTCAAGGTGACGGACGCGCGCCAGGCGGCTGTCGACTACCTCTGGTTCGTCGGGGATTTCGCGTCCTATGACCCGCGAATCCAGGCGCTGTCGCGCATGGTCGCCGAGGTGTTCCACAAGGCCGGGCTCGACTTCGGCATCCTGCAGGACGGCGAGCGCAACGCTGGCAATGACGTGCGCCGCGTCGGCGAGGAAGGCCTGTTCGAGATGCTGGCCGAGGACAACATCAAGGCCCTGGAACAGGCAGAGTTCAACCAGATCGTCACCACCGATCCCCACACCCTCAACACCCTGCGCAACGAGTACCCCGAGCTCGGCGCCAGCTACACGGTACACCACTACACCGGCCTGCTCACCGAGTTGATCGCGAAGGGCGACCTGCACTTTCCCAACCAGCTCGGACATCGTGTCACCTACCACGACCCCTGTTACCTGGCCCGCTACAACCACGAGATCGACGCACCGCGCCAGGTGATGCAGGCGATCGGAGTCGAACTGATCGACATGCCGCGTTGCGGCACCAACACCTTTTGCTGCGGGGCCGGCGGCGGCAGGATCTGGATGGACACCTCCAACGAGCAGAAACGGACCAGCGAGCAGCGCATCGAAGAAGCCATGGAACTCCCTGACATCCGCTACTTCGTCACCACCTGCCCGAAGGACTACACGATGTACACCGACGCGGTGAAGAGCCTCGGCGTGGCGGACAAGATCGAAGTGGTCGATCTGATCGAGTTGGTACGCGAGGCGATGGGGCCGGCAGACGGCCAGTCAGCCGTTGATCTGTAGAACTCGCGGCGTATCCAGGGCGTAATCGATCACGCACACCCCGCAGTAGCCGACGCGAATCCGCTCGGCGGTCTCAATCGGCATCGACAAGGCATCGACGAGCACCACGCGGATCGGCCCACCGTGCCCGGCGATCGCCACGGTCTGGCCGGGGTGATCGCGCACGATCCCAGCAAGCGCTGGTAGCACCCGGTCCGCAAGGTCCGAGAGGTTCTCACCGCCGGGTGGCCGGTACATGCCACCCTCCGATCGCATGCGAGCCGCCTCGCTTGGGTGGGCAGCCTCGCCGTCGGCGTAACTCAACCCCTGCAAGACGCCAATGCTGCGCTCGCGCAAGGCCGCCAATCGCCGCACTGTGAGACCGCGCGGCTCCGCCAGCTGATCTGCCATCCAAGAAGCCCGCCGCAGATCACTGGAGTAGATCGCATGGAGCTCCGAGTCCGCGAAGCGCTCGACCACCGCCGTGGACTGGGTCCGGCCGCGATCGCTCAGATCCACATCGGTCTGGCCGTAGTGCGTGCCAACCGCGTCTTCGGATGGTCGGCCGTGGCGGATCAGGATGAGTCTCGTCATGACCGTAGGCTACCCGCCCACCAGTTCAGGCGGCGCGACCCCGTGATCCCTCCACAGCTTGTAGGTGCGGTCCCACAACACTGCCGAAACCGCAGTCGCCAGGTTGAGACAGTGGAACGCCGGAATTTGCACGACCGTGTGACACCGATCGCTCTGCTCAGGGCGCAGGCGATCGTCCTCCGGTCCAAACACATAGACCATGCCGGGCTCCTCAGCAGGCAATGCGTGCTCGAGGTCCAGCAGGGATTGCGTGGCCTGCGTCAACTCCACCCCGACAATCCTCGCCCCAGCTTCGGCGAAGCCTTCCAAGGCAGCATCGAATCGGATCAGGTCCACCTTGCCAAAGCCACGCATGCGCTCTTCCGGCGGCAATCGGGTACGACGTCCGCGACCCATGTCCGGACCGATCCGGTCGCCGGTGTGCCAGACCTGCGTGATCCCAAAACACGCCGCCAGACGGTAGACCTTCGCGACGTTGGCGCTGAACTTCGGGTTGATCAGAAGCAGGCTCGGAAACTCGATCGCCGGTGGCGAACCGACGCTATCGATTTCGATGATCGCCATGCGGGCATCATCCCCCAAGTCTGGCTCCCGGCGAACAGTCGAAACCGGGGTCTTGCGGAAACACCGTATCGAACCTGCCAAAAACGCGTGATGGCGATGGCCAGAAGCAGGGTCGCCGGTGGGCTGGCGCTACTTCAGGAAGCGGATGGTCATGGGGAACTCGTAGTACTCCCCGCTGTGCGCCTTGATGCAGGCGATGATCGCCATCACGATGCCGAAGATGCCCACCGCGATCAGGAGCGGAACCCCGATGACGACGAACACCAGCGGGATACAGCAGAGCGCATAGATCAGCAGGGAGATCTGGAAGTTCAGGCACTCCTTGCCATGAAAGTCGACGAACTCTGACTCGTCCTTCTTGACCAACCACAACACCAACGGCCCGATAAAATTCCCGAGCGGGATGATCGAACCGGAGAACACCAACAGATGGCAGATCATCGCCATGTTGCGTTCGTCGTCACTGGGCTGGGTGTCTTGTTCGTCCACGGGAACGTCGGTGAGTTACGGCTCTGCCTCTTGCATCCTATCAGCAGAATATTCATACCAAACCGGGGAAATCTGGCCCGTGGCCGGTTCGGTTCCACCAACCGGCCGTCCAAGGCCCCGGCCGGCTGCAGCTGTTCTGGGATGGTGGCAAAACCTCGACTCCCCAGGGTTTCCAGATTGGCAAGGAGTCCCGCTGCAGGCAGCATGCAGCTATGGGTTTCCTAGCCAAGGCGTTCCTCCGGGGGTTGGCGGCCACCTTGCCGCTGGTTGTCACCGTCTACATCCTGTGGTGGTTCCTCAGCGGCGCGGAGGAACTCATGCAGAGCCTCCTGCGGGTATGGGTCCCGAGATCCGACAGCGGGACCGGCCAGGAGGTCGTGTTCTTTCCGGGGCTGGGTATCGCCGCCGGCGTTGCCTTGACCATCGGAGTCGGCCTGATTCTCAACCACTGGCTCGGGCGGTGGATCCACGATCTCGGCATTTCCTTGGTCGAACGACTACCGCTGGTCAAGACGATCTACCGGATGCTGAAGGACATGGTCAGCTTCTTCGCCCACCGAGACACCAAGGAGTTCAACCAGGTAGTGATGATGCGCCCGGTCCCCGGAGGCCCCGAGATGTTGGGATTCGTGACCCGGACCACTTGGGACGGGATGCCACACGGCTTCGGTGGCGAGGGCAAGATCGGGGTCTACCTGCCGATGAGCTACCAGATCGGCGGGTTCCTGGTCG
>JAYZDB010000147.1:0-8780 GCA_036338025.1 Planctomycetota bacterium | reverse complement strand
AGGATGCCGTTCATCCGCGACCAGTGGCCCGGGATCGTGCACAGGAACGGGTAGCTCCCGGGGGTCGAGGGCGTGTCGAACACCAGGGTTGACCGGCCACGCGGGGCTGCGATACCCGAAGCCGCCAGAACGTCAGGGCTGTCTGGAATGAAGTTCCTGGCGGATGCCCTTCCCGCTCCGACGAGGCGATCGGCCAGGCTGCCGACTTCGGTGAGTTTGCCCGGGGCGACGACCACCAGATTGTGGTTCATCACTCCAGGGTTCTCGAGAGTGAGTTCGATGCGCTTGCCTGCCACCGCGGTAATTTCCGTCTTGTCGAACAGCATCAAGTGCGGAACCACCCGCACGGTCATTGCCAAAGGACCAAGATCGGTCAGGTGCTTATGCATCGCAGCAGCCTTGTCTTTCTTCAAGAACTGCGCGAGTTCAAATGCTGCTCGAAGTGATTGTTTGAACGCTGGTGTGTCCCGATCTCGTGCCGGTGCGGCGTCAAGGAACTCCAGGATCCCCTCCAGGGTTCGATTCGCCAGGCCTGTTTGCCAGTGGCGGCGTGGCAAGCGGAACAGTGCGCGGGCGCCGGCGTCGACCACGCCTTGCGTCAATTCACCGACGATCGAGTTGAAGGTCCGGCCGCCATCGGTCGGAATGACGGCCAGGGCGAGAATCGCGGCGCCGCGTACCGCGTCGGTTTCGCGTTTCTTGTTCGAAATCAACATCACATCTTCATAGTGCCCGATGCGGACCCGCTCCGGGACCAGGTCGATGCTAGCGCGCAACTCGAGAAGGGTTTTCTGCTGTCGGCTCGTCAGGTCCCGAACCTGTGCGATGCTACGGCCGATGGCGAGCAGACTCGCAAACCCGGCCTGCCGCACTATCTCGACGTCGGGTGTTTTGGTGAGTTCGACCAACTGGGCCAGCATCGGAGTCAGTTGATCGGTGGGTGTGGCTGCCAACATCGTGGCGAGTTCGACCCGGGCGCTGGTATCGGATAGGCGCTGGGTGGCGAGCAAGGAGTCGTGAATCTGCTGGGCGAGAGAGACCTTGCGCAGCGTGGCCAGCTTGGCGCAGGTACTGGCGCGAACCGTAGAGTCGAGCAGGGGCCTGGTTGCCAGTTGTGTGAATACGGTCTCGGAGGGCGACGTGCTCGCGACCTGCACCAACTCATGGTTGGACATCCGGGAGATCAAGAAGGTCTGGGCCTGTGGGTAATCCGGCCAGGCATCATTCGGCCTTGGTTGGCGGGTCTCGAGGTAGTCCAGGACTTCTCCCAGTGCGTGCCGCATGCCAGCATCGACTGGTTGCCTGGTACTGAGCAGGGTGATTTCACGGGCGCGGGTAGAGCCGCTCGTACCGCAGGCCAACACCGTCTCCAAACGGACTCGTGGATCCGGATCATTCGCGAGCTTCTCCAAGACCTCGTCGAAGTCATCGCCTGCCGGCCGAAATCGCAATACCCGTAGTCCGGCGGCGCGCACCGGCGCGTCCTTGGCGGCCAGCACCCGACGCAGCAACTCGTCCTGGGTTCGGCCTAGACCCTGCTGCACCCACAGCGCTTCCAGCCTGCAGCGATCCAGAACTGGTGAGTCGGCGGCGAAACCAGCGAGCCACTTGGCGACGGCCTGCATCGTTGCATCGGGGTCACCCTCTTGCAGGACTCGCCGCGCGAGTTGGCTGGCTGAGTGGTCGGGTGAACCGAGCATGTCCAGCAACTCGATCGGTGAGGCTGCATCGATCGATGCCGGTTCTTGCAGCGGGCGTGCTGGGTAGGTCAATCGCCAGATCCGGCCGTGGGCGTGGTCACGCCCGGGGTCTCGCTTGGATTCGGAAGTGTTCTCGATGAGACCGCTGGCGAAATCCAGGATGTACAGCGCCCCGTCGGGACCGAACTTCAATGCCAGTGGCCGGCAGTTGTTGTCGGTCGAGAAGACCAGCGGTGACTCCAGCTGCGTGGCTTCGAAGCTGGTGCCGCTGTCCTTCAGATCGAACCAGCGTGTCCCGCGGAAGTCGGCGGAGAGTTGGTTTACCAGCAGTCGACCCTGGGCGTCGTCTGGAAAATGTCGGCTGCGGACCAACTCGAGCCCGGCGGCGGGCCCCAGTCCGTTTGGAGCGAAGGACAATTGGGCGTGCTTGTTGCGCTTGTTCTTGGGATACCGAAACGGGGCCGAGAGGGTGCTGGCGGGGAAGAAATCGTGGGACGAGGCGTCGAGAACCAGATGCAGGCCGTTTGCATCGAAGGTCTGGCCCCATGGGTTCCAAAACGCATACGAGGCCAGAATGTCGAAGCGGTGGGTGCGCGGATGGAATCGGAACACTCCGCCATCCTGCACGCGCCGTGGTCCGTGTGGGGTTTCGACCTGGGTGTGATGGAAGATGCCCTCCATGAAGTACAGGGCACCGTCTGGACCCCAGCGCAGGTTGTTGATGGAGTGCTCGACGTCCTCGCTGCCGAATCCGTGTAGCACGGGTTCGAACTGATCCGCACGGCCATCTCCGTCGGTGTCCGCAGCGAAGATGAGGTCCGGGGTCTGCGAGATGTAGGCGCCTCCGTTGCCTAGCGCAAAGCCGTGGATCATCGGGAGCTGGTCGACGAACACCGTGTGTCGGTCGGCTTTCCCGTCCCGGTTGGTGTCCTCGAGAATGACGATGGAATCTGCCGGGCGTTGGCCGGGCACCGGGTGCGGCCAGGTCCTGGAGCACGCCACCCACAGGCGACCCTTGCTGTCGAACTGCATCGCGACAGGATTGGCGATCGGCGAATTTGCTTCCGAGGCGAACAGGTTGACCGCGTAACCCTCGGCCGGAATGAACTCGCCCAGGGCGGCAGCTGGCTTGGCGATCCGGTGCTGGGCCAGGACCTCGGGAGGCTTGGGTGATTCTCCCTTGAGACCTGCGTAGTCGGGAGGTGTGACCCACAGCGGTTGGGTTGGCGGATCGACAGCCCAAACCGATGTCGGACCAGGCTTGTCGGCGGCGAAGATCCGCGCGTCGAGTTGATCGATGATCTTCATGAGTCGGGCGCGTTCCGCAGGCAGGCCTTCAGCGCCCGGCAAGCGATTACGACGGCCGTGGACGTACTCCATGTTGGGGCCGTGCCAGAGCAGGAAGAACGCGCGGTTCTTGTCGACGACCGAACGGCGCAGGGTGGCGGCCGCTGGACCGTCGACTGCCTGGTCATTTCCGCGAGCCGATGTCAGACCGAGTGCCTTTGCCAACATCTGGCTCACGGTCCAGTAGCCGAACTGGGTCAGGTGGATGCCGTTGTGGGTCAAGCGCTTCGCGTCCTTGGAATCCAGGCGGGCCAATGTTGGCGTCAGCAGATCGACGAATCGCACATCGAGTTGCCTGGCGACCTCTGCCATGGTGTCGGCATACAGCTTGAGGTTCGTGTTGTGCTCGACCTTGGTCTCGTGGGCGATCGGGGAAACCAGGACAACCCGGGGCGCGGTGCCGTCCTTGTGATTGTAGTCTTGGAGTCCCTTCAGGAAGTCGACGAGATCCAGGCGGAAGCGCGGCAGGTGAGTCTTGCCTCGAAACGACTCGTTGAGGCCGAAGCAGGCGAAGAGCATGCTGGCCTTCTGGTCCCTCAGTTGTTGATGCAAATCACCGAAGCCAAGGGGCCGGGGTTGCAGTGTGATCTCGTCCGCTGACCATCCGAGATTGCGGATGCGCAATTGGTGTTGAGGGAAGCGGCAGTGGAGCAGGGTCTCGAAAAAGCCATAGCGGTGCATCTGCTCTGCGAAGGTGTTGCCGATGAAAGCGATGCGCTCACCCTTCTGGATCTTCAGTGGTGGAATAGAGCTGGGGGAGCATCCGAATACGGACAGACAACAGAGGACTAGGAACAGTCTGGCGGCCATGGGAGGAGTCTAGTGCAACGGCTTGTCGGGTCCACTCTTGCGGTATCCGACATATCGGGTGAAACGTCGCGCTGGCTGGGTGGTGAACGTGGTTCCAGGGTCCAAACTCCTGTCTTCCCCCCCAAGTTCGTCCGAGACGTTCGAGGGGCTGCCTGATTGGCCAGGTCTGGTATGTATCGGGTGCACGGACAGCTAAGCTGGTCGCCATGCGATCACCCATCTTGTCGAGTCTCCTGAGTGTTTCCTGCATGCTGTCGGCCTTGACTTCCGTCCACGCCCAGGCTGCGAAAGCCCCGCCGTTCGTGGACCTGTTCGATGGCAAGACCTTGGCTGGTTTCGAACGGAAGGGCGGCAAGGCCGTCTATCGGGTCGAGGATGGTTGCATCGTTGGCAACACCGTCCCTCGGACGCCGAATTCGTTCCTTTGTACGAAGCGGGACTACGGGGACTTTGTGCTCGACTACGAGTTCAAGATCGACGGCACCCTGAACTCAGGTGTGCAGATACGTAGTCATAGCATCCCGAGTCATCGCAAGGGCAGGGTTCACGGCTACCAGGTCGAGATCGATCCGGACGTCAAGCGCAATCGGATGTGGACGGCGGGCATCTACGACGAGGCGCGGCGTGGTTGGATCTTCGATCTGAAGAACAACGAGCCGGCTCGCAAGGCCTTCAAGCCGGATGCGTGGAACAAGATCCGGGTAGCGGCGAGGGGGGATTCGATCAAGACCTGGCTCAACGGTGTGCCGGCCGCCGACCTCGTCGATTCGATGACCTTGACCGGGTTGATTGGTCTGCAGGTGCATGGGGTAGGCAACCGGAAGGAGCAGTTGGAGGTGCGATGGCGGAACCTGCGGATTCAGGATCTTGGTCGACACGTCTGGAGTCCCCTGTGGGACGGCAAGTCGATGAGGGGTTGGACCCAACACGGGGGCGGAAAATGGTCGATCGAGGATGGCGTCCTGGTGGCGCGCAACGAGAAATCCGAGCGGCAGCACGGCCACCTGTTCTTGGATGCGCCGCAAAGCGACTTCACGGTCCGCCTGAAGTACAAGGCGATTCGTGGCAACAGTGGTCTGTACTTCCGCAGCAAGCAGCGCAAAGGCGCGATCGGCATCACGGGGTTTCAAGCTGAGATCGATGCCGCCAAGGACGCCGGTGGTCTGTACGAGACCGGTGGGCGTGCGTGGGTAGCCAAACCGAAGCCCAAGGCCGTCGCCAAGTATTTCAAGCCGGGTGCGTGGAACCAGATGACCGTCAGTGCGCACGGTCGACGCATCGTGGTGCACGTCAACGGTACCAAGACCGCTGAGCTGCCTGCGGACAAGGGGCGCCTGGCCGGTAAAATCGCCCTGCAGCTGCACGGAAGCCAGGACGTCGAGGTGCACTTCAAGGACATCGAGATCCTGGCTTCGGCCAGTCCTGGTCCCTCGTCCAAGCCCAAAGGGCCGATTCGCTAGCGCCTGCGCCCGCCGGTTTCCTGATCGGTGCCAGGGTCGATCCCGCCTTTGGTGATCGCGAGGCCGGAGGCGTAGACTGCTGTGATGGATCCGATACTCGGTTTGCTCGCCGTCTTTGCAGGTGCCTACCTGGTCTACTGGTTTTGGCGGCTCACGCGCGAGCGCTCGATGGGGTCGTGTGTGCCAGGTCCAGGACAACTCGCGATTGGTTTCGGCACCAATTTCTTCGACACCCTGGGCATCGGGAACTTCGCGCCGACCACGGCGCTCTACCGCGCTACCCGGATGGTCCCCGATGAGTCGATTCCGGGCACCATGAATGCCGGCCATGCCTTGCCGGTGGTCTTGATGGCGTTCTTGTTCATCGATCATGTCGAGGTCGAGCCTCTGACCTTGTACTGCACGATCGGCGCAGCGGTGCTGGGAGCCTGGGTCGGGGTGGGCATTGTCGCCCGGTTGCCACGTCGCAAGATCCAGGTCGGGATGGCTGTGGCACTGCTGGTCGCCGCCGGATTCATGTTGCGCGATCAGGTGCAGCAGGCTCCGCAGATGGCTGAGGGATCTTTGGGTCTGGCTGGTGGCGCGCTGATCCTGGCTTCGCTCGCCATTGGCGCGCTCGGCGCCTTGATGACGATCGGCGTCGGGCTGTATGCACCCTGCATGGTGCTGGTGAGCATGCTCGGCATGAACCCGAAAGCCGCATTCCCGATCATGATGGGGGCATGCGCGTTCCTGATGCCGGTGGCCAGCGCACGCTTCATCTCGGCCGGCAAATACCGGCCCCGTCCGGCGCTGGGACTGACGCTCGGGGGGATCCCGGGGGTGCTGATCGCCTTCTACCTCGTCAAGTCCCTGCCGCTCTACTGGTTGAAGTGGCTGGTGGTCGGTGTCGTGGTGCTGACCGCCGTCTGGATGCTCGCATCGGCTGGCCGCGATAGCGGCAGGGCGAAGGCAGCCTGAAGCTAGACCTGCGAGCCAGTCTGATGGCCTTGGCCCGGACACGGATGGAGGATGTGGGCCAGGATCTGATATCTTGCGGCGACTCAAGGCCTTGAGCCCCCGATCGACATGCCACGCTATTTCATTGTCTCCCTGGTCTTCTCGGTAACTGTTTCGCTCGCCATTGCGCCGGGTGTCGCCCAGGACCCCGCTGACGAGGTCACGAAGGTCGCCGCGGGTTTCGGTTTCGTCGAAGGCCCAGCCTGGGATCCCATCAACAAGCGACTTCTGTTCAGCGATATCCGCAACGACAGGATCCTGGCGCTCTCCAAGAGTGAGGAAGTCTCGACCTACCTCGAGGGATCGGGCCGATCGAATGGCCTTGTGTTCGACCGCGAAGGCAATCTGTACGCCTGTCTCGGTGGCGCACGCCAGGTCGTGAAGATCGCCGGCAATGGTGCTCGCACGGTCTTGGCCGACAAGTTTGGTGGCAAGCGACTCAACAGTCCCAATGACCTCGCGCTGGACGATATGGGCGGCATCTACTTCACGGATCCCCGATACGGCCAGGCCGACGACCTCGAGCAGGATGTCATGGCGGTCTATTACATCCACCCCGACCGTCGGGTGGCACGCGTTATTGGCGACTTGAAACGACCGAACGGAATCCTGGTATCGCGTGACGGCAGTGGTCTCTACGTCGCCGAACCCGACAAGCGGGAGATCCACTTCTATCCGATTCTCGCCCCGGGCGTGGTCGGCAAGGGGCATGTGCTGTTCCGATCCGACGGTGACCGCGACGGCAGAGGACCGGATGGGATGGCGATCGACGAGAATGGTCTGATCTACGCTACCTACCGCAATCTGCTGGTGCTGAACGCCAGCGGCAAGTTGCAACGACGGATTGCGGTACCCGAAGTGCCTGCCAACTGCGTGATCGGTGGGGCGGGTAACCGGACGCTCTACATTACGGCGCGGACCGGGCTGTACCGCGTGGGCCTGTCGGTTCCGGCCCAGGCACTGAGGACCACCACGCCGCGTCCCCGTATCTCCTCGAAACGCTTACCTCGCTTCGAGGTTGTCGATGTCGACTCCAAGATCGGGGTCGGATACGGACTCGCAGTGACCGAGATGAACGGCGATGGCAAGCCCGATATCGTTCTCGTCGATCGGCAGGTGATCCAGTGGTACGAAAACCCCGGTTGGAAGAAGCACTCGATCGTCGCCAGGCTCACGCCCCGTGATCACGTGTGCCTGGCCGCTCGTGACATCGATGGAGATGGTCTCGCAGAACTCGCCGCCGGCGCCGGGTGGAATCCTGGTGATACGCAAAACAGTGGCAGTGTGCATCGGCTTTTGCCAATTGACGGCCGCAGTCGGCCCTGGCAGGCAGTGCAACTGCCGCACGAACCGACCGTGCACCGCATGCGTTGGGTGCGAATCTCGGAACAGGATTACCGCCTGGTCGTTGTGCCCCTGCATGGCCGTGGTAACCGGGCTGGACAGGGTGCCGGTGTCCGTCTGCTCGAGTATCAGCAACCCGGCGAAGGCAATGAGAGCTGGCAGACCCGGTTGATTGACGCGTCGCTTCACGTCACCCACAACTTTGATCCGGTGCAGTGGGACCAGGACCCAGCGGAAGAACTCCTGGTCGGGTCACGCGAGGGGCTGTACCTGTTCGATCGTGGCGCCGATGGATGGCAGCGGACTCAACTGACTGGCCGTCGGATGGGTGAGACTTCGTTCCGCGGTGCTGGCGAGATCCGTGCCATGCAGATCGGTCGGGGATCGAAGTCCCTGGCCACCATTGAGCCGTTCCACGGCAACCAGGTCGTGGTCTACACGTCACCGGAAGCCGGCAGTCCGCGGACCTTCTGGCGCCGCCAGGTTCTTGACTCGGACCTCCGACAAGGCCACGCCATTGCGAGCGGCGACCTGCTCGGGTCAGGTGTGGATCAGATCGTAGTCGGTTGGCGCAACAAGAACGCGGCCGGCAAGTTCGGGATCCGGTACTACATCGCGCTGCACAGTGATGGGCGCAGCTGGCAACGGGTCACGGTGGATGACTCGGAGATGGCCTGCGAGGATCTGCGCCTGGCGGATGTCGACGGTGACGGTCGCCTGGACATCGTGGCGGCTGGGCGGGCGACCCGGAACCTGCGGGTCTACTTCAATCGACCACCGTCTGGGAACTGAGGGCTGTGAACCCCGGCCACCGTCGACCGGGACGCTAGCCGCTTTGGGATGATTCGATTTCGGGTCTAGAAGCCGATAGTAATCTCCAGACCATTGGATAGATCGGCGACTCCCAGGGCTGGCCCGTTGTTGAGGATGGCTGCCTGAGCTGTTGCATGCAGGCCGACCATGTCCTTGGTGGCGGGGATCGGCTGGGAGTAGTTCCACTGGCCGGCGGCGCCGGTGGTGGTGCCGGTTATCAACGCCAGGTAGGCACCACCGAATACATGCAGGGTGCAGCCGTTGCCGATGTTCACTGAGTTGGTGGTGGGTGAGAACATCAGCAGCA
>JAYZDB010000146.1:0-36416 GCA_036338025.1 Planctomycetota bacterium | reverse complement strand
GGTGGTTGTCTTGATACCGCGAATGGCAGTTCCGTGGGCGCTTCGATGCGGCTGGCGGTGGATACCCACAATTCCACGCACCCACTGCCTGGTGTGCGGAACACCTACCAGATCGAGTCCGGTGGCAGCAGTTTTGGACCGAACTCTCCGGTTCTGATAGTGCTGGCTTTCGGAGCCAGCACCACGGGGCTGCCGTTCCCGGGGGTCTCGTGCAACAACATCCATCTCGGCCTGGGGCGAACCTGGTTCATCCATCCGGTCCTGGCGAATGCAGTCGGCGAACTGCCCACCTACAGTTTTGGCGTGACCAACGGACTGTTGCCCTACAACAACCAGTGGCACGGGATCAACCTGTTCGTCCAGGGTGTCTGGGATGACTCGGTCACCGCCTCCATGAAGTTCAGTGCTGGTGCACGTAACTCGTTCCTCGCTCCACCGAAGACAACCTCAGCGGATATCCGCATGAGGACGTTCTACGACCCGGACCCACTCATAAGAGTGGCGAGGGGGATGGGCGACGGCGACAGCACCAGCATTCCGATCATCCGCTACAAGAACTAGGCAATATCGATTGGTGCGTCTGGACTGCTACCTCTTCAAGATCTTGAAGAGGTTGGAGTAGTCATCGGTCCACGCTTCCGTCTCGTCGCTCGACGTCAGGATCGACCAATCCGGGTTGTCGGCGAGGTTGCGCAGGTCATCCTTGGTTTTTGCGATCGCAACGTATTCGGTGGGGAACTTGCGGCGCTGGATCCGTTCGGGTTCAGGGATTACCGAGTCGTCTCGGCTAACTGCGACCACGCCGAGTTGGTGCGCCACACTGGCTAGCACCGGAGGCAGGTCGAGGTAGCGGTTCGTGACATGGAAGGCCAGGATTCCGCCGGGTTTCAGGTGTTCCAGATAGAGCCTGACGGCTTCCTTCGTCAGCAGGTGGACGGGAATTGCATCAGAACTGAAGGCGTCGAGGATGATCATGTCGAATCGATCCTCGATCTTCGCCATCTCCAGCCGCGCATCCCCGATCACGAACTCGATCTCGGCCTTGCTGTCGCGGATGTTGTGGAACAGGTCAGGATTCGTTGCGATGGATCGAATTTCGGGGTCGATCTCGAAGAAGGTCATTTTCCAACCGGGTTCTCCGAGGGTCGCGAGCGTGCCGCAGCCCAGGCCAACGCAGGCGAGGTGCTTGGGCCCCGTGCGTTTATCGAGTGCTGCAACGAGGTCCCCGACCGGACCGTCGAGGGTGTAGTAGACGGTTGGTTGGGATGCCCAAGGTTGCTCGGAGTACTGCGACCCGTGGTGGGTGGTGCCATGGAACAGGTGGTGCCACTGGCCGCTGCCATCTGCTTCTTCGGTGACGTCGTAGACCCCGAAGAAGGTCCGGCTCTGGTGGAGGTGTGGTTCTACGTCCACAATTCTCGGGTAGGTGAACAAAATCACCACGCCGGCTGCGAAGCGCCAACGGCTCGGCGTGGTCAGTAAGCACATCCCGGCTAGTAGTAGCGGCAGTGAGTCCTCCGTGTCCGACCATGTTGCCCAACTGCCGAGGAAGAACCACACGAAGAACGCCAGCCCAATGCAGTCGCTCAGGTTCGGCACCGATAGGGATCCCCCGAAGATCCGTCGCCACCGTTGCGGTTGTCGGGCCAGACAGGCGATCACCAAGATGATCGGATACTCCGCGACCCAGTCGAATAGCATCGGTGCAAGCAAGGCATTGAACATCCCGCCAAGAGCTCCACCGATCGAGAGCAGGAGGTAGAACTCGGTGAGTCGTGTGGGTTTCGGCCGCTCCTCGGCGAGCCGGCCGTGGCAGGTCAGGCCGATGATCAACAGGGTTCCCAGGTGAATCGCGATCCGCGCCAGTATGTGGGACCGGAGGCTCAGCATCGAGAGCACTGCGACAGCCAGCACGGCGGTAGGCAGCAGCCCTTCTGCGGCCCGGGTCACCGATCGTCCCCAGCCGGTAAAAGCGATCAGGTAGGTCAGCAAGTAGATCGCCAGTGGCAGGACCCACAGCAGCGGAGTGGGCGCAACATCCGTGCTGATGTGTTGCGTGACCCCGAGCATGAGACTCGAGGGCACGAGCGCGAAGAACAACCAACGCAGTCGAGATTGCATTGGCCCGATACTTGACTGCTCGTTTTCATCCCGTTCTTGGGTGGGTGCACTTTTGGCGACTGCGTGCGGGTAGGCGGTCCGCCTCGACGCGAGGTGGCCACTGGCCAAGGCCAAGGCGCCAAAGCCCCCGAAGCTGACTGACCAGGCGAATAGCTGGGAGGAGACGGTGAAGTTTGGCTCGACGAGCAGGGGGTAGGCCAGTAGAGCCAGCATGCTTCCAGCGTTGCTGGCGGCGTACAGAAAGTACGGGTCGGCGGCCCAGCGGTGATCGGTGCGGCTGAACCATCGTTGCAGCAGCGGGCCGGCTGAGGCCACGGCGAAGAACGGAACTCCTACGCTCTGGATCAGGGTGCCCAGCACCCAGATTGCTGGCCACTGATCGGTGCTGGGGGCGGGCTCGAGTTCGGCGGGAACCCCGATAGGCATCATCACGATGGCTCCGATCAGGACCACCGTGTGCACCGCGATCTGCACCGTCGGTCTTCTAAATGCGCGAGTCAGAATGTGTGCGTATCCGTAGCCCAGGACCAGGACGACCTGAAAGAACACCATGCAGGTGTTCCACACCGCTGGGACGCCGCCTAGGGTCGGCAGCAACTGTCTGGCGATCATCGGCTGCACGAGGAACAGCAGGGTCGCCGCAGAGAATGTCGCCAGGAGGAAAACAGCCAGCATTACAGTGCTCCGAGTCGGGGTTCACTCGCGTGGTCGAGTCACGAGTTGCCGCGTGAATTCTAATCGGCGAACGGGACAAGTTGTCCAGAAACCGGTGAGGATGATGCTTTGGATCCGCCCTCGATACGAGCACCCTGATGAGCTAGAGAGCGCCCAGGGGGTTGGTGGTCAGGACTCGTCGCTGAGGACGCCCTTGGGCAGTGCCTCCAGAAAATCTTTCCCATATCGCTTGGTCCGGACCCTTGGGTCCAGCACGACGACCTTGCCGCGGTCCCGGCTTGAGCGTACCAGCCGTCCAAACCCTTGCCGAAACTTCAGGATGGCCTCGGGCAACGCCAGGTCCCGAAAGCCGCTGCCGCCTTCCGCTTCGATGCGGCGGATGCGGGCTTCGGCCAGCGGGTGACCCGGTTGCGCGAAAGGAAACCTGGTGATGATCAACATGGTCAGGGCATCGCCTGGCACATCGATTCCCTCCCACATGCTGTCCGTGCCGATAAGCACAGACATCGGGATCTCCCGCTTGCGGCGCAGCAGTTCGGGATTCGGCTGCTCGCCCTGCACGAGAAGTTCGATGCCTTCGTACTCGAGGTCGGACCGTACGCGGTCAACGAGTTTGTGGAGGTAGCGCCAGGAAGTACACAAGACCAGTGCGCGTCCGCGGTTGTCCAACAAGTGGGTGAGGATCCGCTCGTGGGATTCCCGCGCGAACTCCTCGGGGTCCTTGGCGGGATCGGGCAGTGCTTCTTCGAGGATCAGTTCGACCTGACGGTCGTACTCGAACGGTGAGCCGAGTCGCAGCGTCTGGGCCTGGTCGATCCCCAGGCGCTGCCGCATCCATGAAAAGTCCGGCGCGCCGGCGTCCATGGTAGCGCTCATCAGGACCGCTGTGCGTTCGCCACTGAATACGAAGCTGCGCAGGGCTTCGCTGACGTCCAGGGGAGCGCTGCGCAACTCGGGATGTTTGCGTCCGCGCTCGATCCAGCGCACGATGTTGTGAAGCGCAGGTCCACACAGGTTGCGTACCGTGATAGCCAGGGCGGTGATGCCGCTGGCGCGAGCCTGCATCTCGGTGCGCATGCTGAGGTCTTCGATCTCAACGCAGCATCGGCTGACCTCATCACTGAGTTCCTCGAGTAGATCGGCGAACCCCATGTCGAGGGTGGTGCTTCCCAAGGCCAGCGTCTCTTCTTGACATTCGTCCAGACGTTGTTGCAAATCGTGGAAGAAGTCCCCGGCGAGCGTTCGCACACTTGCTACCAAGGCCTTGGCTTGTGCCGATCCGAACTGCATCAGCAGACTGCGCTTGGCGTTCTTGGGGTGCAAACGGCGCAGATGCCACTCGACGGAACCGCGGCTGACCCGAAGCCCCAGGCTTTCGGTGGCGACCCGCTCAAGGTGGTGGGCTTCGTCGAAGATCACCACCTGGTGTGGCGGCAGGTAGTTGGCGCCCGCCATCCGCAGGGCGACGTCGGCCATGTAGAGTGAGTGGTTGACGATCAGGACGTCCGCTGACCCCAGACGGCGCCGGGATCTTTGGTAGTGGCAGCGCTCGTAGTGGGGGCAGGCCTTGTGCAGACAGTTGCCGTGTTCGGCCTTCACTTCGTCCCAGACTACGTGATCGACCGGTTGCGGGAGGGCCATGCGGGTGCCTTCATTGGTTTCGAGGGACCATGCGACGATGCCCTGAAGCTGCTCCTCCCGGTCTGGATCAGGAAACAGGACGCCACGTTCGCGACGTGCCAACTCCATCCGCCGCAGGCAGAGGTAGTTGTTTCGGCCGACGGCTGTCACCGCTGACCACTCGACTGGCAGCACCGCCTGCAGGAACGGAATGTCCTTGAGTTCGAGTTGCTGTTGCAGAGCGATCGTCCGAGTGGAGATCACCACAGGTCCGTCTCCCCGGTGTTGACTGGCGTGTAACACTGCTGGCAGGAGATATGCGAACGACTTGCCAATCCCGGTACCGGCTTCCGCCAGCAAGTGTGTACCTTCGGTCAGGCAGTCTTCGACCGATTGCGCCAGTCGAAGCTGTTCGGGACGTTCCTCGAAGTTATCGAGTCGTCTGGCGATTGCGCCATTGGGTCCGAGCAGGTCGGTGACACGTTCGCTCACACGAGCCTCCGTTGGGATGTTTCGTCGACGGAGAAATCGCCTGGGGTCACGGCCCGACTGATTCGGGGGTCGATCCGGTCATGGATCACCGACACCGTCCGGGGCTTGTCGGCAAGCAGACCTTTGGCAAATTTGCAACTGTGTCGCAGCCAGTGCGAGTGGACGAACTCGTGACCTTCATTGTCTCGGAATCGGTAGCGGACCCGTAGCTGACTCGGGTTGATGAAGAGCAACTCCTTTAGTTCGACGATCTGGGCCTCAACGCAATCGCCGTCGCGCAGGGTGACGCGCATTTTGATGGCGGACCGGAGCCACAGTGCAGAGCAGAGCAGGCCGACGATGAGGAAGGTATTGCTGAGGATGGACAGTTCGCCTTCAAGGTGCATGGCATCCGTGCCCGAGATGCGGTTGATGCTTGGATCATCCGCCCAGTACTCCACGTCGATGGACTGCTGGGGCTCGATATTTGCGCTGCCCGCAGCGAAGCTCTCACCTGTGCGCTCTAGCCCGCCGGGTGGCTGGAACCGGAACTCAAGCCGTGTCACCTTGTTGCCGTGGCTCTCCGCTACAGTCACGGTGCCCCTGGTGGTGGAGGCTCCCGAATCAAGTTTGGTGTCTCCGAATAGCGGGCCACCATGACTGGTCAGGAATGCCATGACCAGAAACCCGGCGCCCAGGGCTATCAGGGAAATGCCGGGCACGCCGAGAACCCACCGGTGGGCCAGACAGGGGCGCCACCGAATTGGACGCGGTGGATCAGGGATTCCTGCAGTGGCTCGGGTCATCGTGACCCGCTGGTTCTACCACAAAGTCATCAGCCACCACCAGACGGCTGAGACCTTGTCCATCACGGGCGTGCACGACCGCGACCCGATCCGGGCGGGTCGCGAGGCGAACCCCCAATACGGAGCGTGAGCGTACCCAATGCGACACCACCTGCTGGTTTGCGTGATGATCACGGAATCGGTACACGACCCGGAACATGGTAGGCAGGATGTTGCGCAGGGTTTCGATTGCGATCACTTCGGCGGTCGCAACGTCCCCGTGGCGCATCACCCGGCGAAGTCGCCCGACCGCCCATAGCCAAACCGCGATGGTAAACAGTCCGGGGACCAGCAGGGTCCAGAAGAAGAACCTGTGCAGAGCGGGTGTGAGACTGATCCGACCACCTACCACCCGGCTCTTGTGGTTCGCCCGGTTGGAATACTCGATCTGGACCGGATCGCCTTTTTTGAGGTCGGGACGGTCCACGAAGCTCCGGCCAGATCGTCGATGGTCATTCTTGGTGGTGTAATCGTATGAAACCCGGACCGGTTCGTGGCCAGTCCGCCCGCGGCTGCCGCCCTCGGTCTTGGTGACGACAGCGGTTACGACCTGGCTGCCCGCATCGATCAGACGGTCGTCCGCAGGTTTACCATCCGCTGCCATGAAGGTCATCATGGTGATCAGCCCGCCGTAGATGCCGAGGGCGAAGCCGACGAAGGCGATAGGCCACCAGCGCCAGAGGACCGCGCGCCATTTCACCGTGCGGGGACTCGGGGGGATGAACTGGAGTTCGTGGGACATGCTCGTTGGCCATCCTAACCAGTTCTCAAACCGAGCAAAGATCTGCAATCGTGGTGCCTGCCCGGTTCGACGGCTGACGCGGGGAGGGCGACGATCGGCCGATTCTCGTCTATCGGTCGGATCGGGCTCCGGTGTCTGGGTCCCTTGCGATCAGGACTTCCATGCCGTCGGGTCTGGCCGTCCGTCAGGTCAGCACCTGATTCGACCCAATCTGCCGCGGAACCCCAAAAGTCTCGGCGAAAAGCCGATCAGCGGCACTCACCTGTGACCGGGGGGCCACCGAACATGAATCTGCGTATTACGACTCTTGTCCTGTGCACGGGCGGTTTCGCCGTGCCTATCGTCGCGCAGTCCGTAGCACAGAATCCGGAACTGATGGCCCTGACCGGGACCTCTCCGCTGGTTCTGCGGCAGCACACCACGGCGGTCGATTGCCGTCCGACCGCGTGTTCCCTGGGCGCTACGCTGGCAGGCAGTGGGGCGGCACTGGCCGGCGGTGCTGCATGGGACGGGCGTCAGGGCCGCCTCTGGGTCAGCAACGGACGCCAACTTACATTGGCCGGTGTACGTGGCACGGAGCGGTGCAGTGTCCAATGTCAGCCGTTCCTCGCCCCGCTGCTGACCGGAACCACGACCACCCGGGTCACCGGCCTGGCCTACCTTGCTGGTGGGATGAGTCCAGGACATCCCGCTGGTGACGGCGTGTTGTTCCTGTCGTACTCCAATCAGTACCTGGCCTGGGCCAGCAGTCGGGGTTGCACCCTGTCTAAGGTCACCGGTTATTCGATGCTCCGGACTCTTGGACCGAACCGTGCAATCGGTGGATTGGCCGTCGACGCACTCCGCGGATTCCTGTTCATGGCGACTTCGAAGACCGGGACGGCCTCACCAACCAACATCATCTTCGTTTCACGCGCCGATCAGCCCGGTGTTCCGTTCTGCAGGTTCGGCATCGTGGTGGACTCTGCGAAGTGTCTGAACGTGCGGTTGGGACCGATTAGTGGTCTCGCCTACGACGTGTCGAACAGACAGTTGTACGTCACCGATGGTCGGACGCTGGTGTATGGCAAACTCTCCCTGACCCAGAGCACCACCGGCTGGGTTTGCCGATTCGCCCACTCGGGATGTTGCACAAACCTGTCCTCGGAGCCCCTGGTTGGTTTGGCGATGGCGCCGCCGGCCTCGTTGAATGTGGGGCGGCCCTGCGCCGTTGGCGGTTGTGCTCCGTGTGCGAACATGCGAAGCGGTTCGATCGGAGACGCGGTGCTGGGTAATCCTGCATTCCAGCTCACTCTCGACAATGCGCCGACGAATTTCCGCATGGCGCTGCTCGGCATCGGGTTTGGCCCCTGCGGCGCGACGGGTTTCGACCTTGGTCTCTGTGGGGTGGTTCGAATCGCGATCGCGCCGTTTCGACCTCTTATTCTCCCGATTCCAGGTTCCGGGACGGGCGGTGGGTGCAACGGAGCGGTACGGTTGCCTCTGCCGGTTCCTGTGGACGAAGCACTCCTGAACGTCCAACTGTCGACTCAGTGGGTGTTATTGTGCCCTAACAACGGCAACGGGACATCCAACTGCCTCCAACTCCGCATCAGCGGTTGACGTATTGCGCGCCAATCCCCTTCTCTGCCTGTCCGCTGCATTTGCTCTTGTGTTGTTCACGCCAGTGGTGTGTGCGCAGGAGACTGTCACCAAGGACGAACGCCAACTGCGCGTCCGGTGTGCGAATCTCTTGTATCGGTTTGCAAAGGTCGCAGAGAAGAACACTGTTGGCCCGCGGTCCCGCGCTGCCTATGGCGAGATCCTTCGACACTACGACGCGGACCATGCAGGTGCGCGCAAGGCACTCGGTTATCGACGGACTCGTTCAGGATGGAAGCCGGCGCTCGAGCAGCCGGGTTGGCTGGATGATGCCAATGACAGGCAGCGGCAGGCGGTAGCGCAGGCCTGGCAGACGGCGCGACACAAACTCGGGGCCCTGCATCGCCAGCGTGGTTTGGCAGTGTTCGAGGCGACGCCGGACGAGGGTCGTCGACATCTCGAGCGGGCAATCGAATTCGACCCTTTCGATGACGTCGCACACCAGCGTCTCGGTCATCAGGAGGCGGTGTTTGGAGGGCGGAGCTACCGTGGGACTGAGGCACAGTTGCAGTTTGTCCGCAACTTGCGGCGTCTTGAAGGGGAGGCCCTGCGCCTGGCTCGCAAGCGCGACTACCAACTCCGTGTGGTCAAGGAGATTCCACGCGAACTGGCGGTGACCGGTGAGCCATTTCATGGTGCGAGTTCCGCCAACTTCACGGTGTTCTCTCGTGGTACCGCCGAGGATGTCAGGGACTGTGTGCAGTGGGCGGAGCGGGCCCTGGAGTTCCTTCAGTTCACGCTTGGAGCGGACCGGGCGAAACAGTTTGCGGTGGTTCCGAAGCAAAAGGCCTACTGGGCCTGGCAGAGCTTCGTTTGGACCGAACTCGAATGTTCGCAGTTGATCGAAAAGAACCTGCGGGACAACCGGGGATCGGCATTTGCGAAGCACGTGGAAGCTGTTTCCACACCGGCGGCACGACAGCGCTTCGGCAACATCCAGTGGTTTGAAGACCGCCGCTGTCGGGAGATCGTTCAGAAGTTGACGCCGGCAGCCATGCACGATCGGATGATCTCCAGCTGCTGGGAAATTGCGATCGGTCTCGCGATCGGTCGGGGCCCGGACGGAAAGCCGGCTGCCGAACCGAACTGGCCCCTGACCGAGGGCGCCTTGCACGCCGCTACCTGGTTTCTGAAGTCCTCGGTAATCACCCAGCGTGGTGCCCTGCCGAAGGGTACTTCCAGCGCGCGTGAAATCCGCCTGCCGGCATCGGTCTACTGGTGGATGCGAGTCATCCGGGACCAGGCGATCGCGGGCACGGACATGCGGATCCGTGACGTCGTCCGTAAACGGAGTTCGGACTTTCCCAATGCCGCGCGCCTGAAGGCGTGGAGCTTCATGACCTTCTTGATGGCGCGTTACCCGAAACGCTGGCACAGCTTCATGGTGACGGTCCCAGGCGACAAGGTGCCGTTCCCCGAAGAGGTCGAGGAGGCTTCCAAGACGGTGTTCGACCGTCCGCTGGACGAGTTGGAAGTCGAGTGGCGGGCCTGGGCTTCGGGACGGTCGGTGACTGCGCTGGCGAGTGGGTATGGCGAACCGGTGCTGTCCCCAGTGCTGGGACGCGAGCCAATCGCTGGCCTTGCGCGTCTCAACGAAATTCGCGCGCAGGCGGGCCTGGGGCCTTGCCGCCTGGATGCCGAGGCAACCGCGGCCTGCGTGGAACATGCGCGCTACCTGGCGCTGCACCCCGAACACCACCAGTGGCCGGCAGCGCATGAGCAGGACCCGGCGAAGGAGGGTTTCACGCCACGTGGGATGCGCTGTGCGATGCGATCCGTGATCGTAATCGATGCTCGCGGTGCGGCTCGCTCGATCGACGGTTGGATGGGGACGATCTATCATCGACTGCCGCTCCTGTCGCCAAACATCGGGGCTGTTGGATTTGCCTACGAGAAGAACATGTGTGTGCTCGATGTGGGTTCTTTGGAGGGGCCTCCCCAGGTTGACGGGGAGGGTGTCCCGGTAGCGGCCGACTGGATTGTCTGGCCGGTTGACGGTGCCACTGGTGTGCCTCGGCAGTTCGCTTTCTACGAACTACCGAACCCACTCGGGGATCAGCCGCCTCCGAACAACCGTGACGATGCCGCCGGCTACCCGGTCAGCTTGACGATGGCGGGTCATTTCCACCCGGATGTGCAGTCCTCTGACCTGCATCTGTACCGGGTCAAGAAGCGCGGCGCTGGGTATGAGCGCCAGGAGGAAGTCCGCTTGCACCTCCACACACCGCAAAAACCACTGCTTGCCCGGAACCAGGCCAAGGACACCGTGTTCGGGATTCCGTTCAGCCCGCTGGCTCGTCGCACCACCTACCAGGCGGTTGCCAGCCTGCGGACCGCTGTCGGCGTGCGGACCGTCGAGTGGTATTTCACTACCAACGGCACCGGGCTGAGGCGCCCGAGCAAGGGGCGCTAAGCCTGAAATTTTGCGATCGGCGCGTAAGTTGGGCGAGAGCCGCTTCGGTCCATGCGCTCTCGGGCCGATAGTTGGGCTACGGCAAGGATCATGGTGGCCCCTTGCATTGAGCAATGGGGTCCGTTGTGCTCTGCCTGCATTCCCAAGAAAACTGGAGAACACATACTCATGTCGTCGCGTGTTGATGAAATTCTCAGCTGGTATGGATCCGACCACCCTGGAGTTCTGAAGAACCTGCGTTGGATGATGGAAACCGGGACCCTGGCGGGGACCGGCAAAATGGTCATCCTGCCGGTCGATCAGGGCTTCGAGCATGGCCCGGCCCGGTCGTTCGCAAAGAACTCGGCCGGCTACGATCCGCGCTATCACTTCCAGCTGGCGATCGATGCTGGGTGCAACGCCTACGCCGCACCGCTCGGTTTCCTGGAAGCTGGCGCCCGGGAGTTTGCGGGCCGGATCCCGTTGATCCTCAAGCTCAACAACAGCGACAGCCTGTACAGCTCCGCGGATCCCAGACCCGCCGTGACCGGTTGTGTCGATGACGCCTTGCGGCTCGGCTGTGCGGCAATCGGATTCACGATCTACCCGGCTTCCTGTGAGCGCAACGAGATGTACTCCGAGCTGCGTGAATTGGCCGAGGATGCCAAGTCAGCCGGTCTGGCAGTTGTCGTATGGTCCTACCCACGCGGCGCTGCAATCAGCTCCGCGGGCGAGACGGCGGTTGACGTGGTGGCCTACGCTGCGCACATCGCTGCGCAACTCGGAGCCCACATCATCAAGGTCAAGCCGCCGAGCGACCACATCGAGCAGGACGCTGCCCGCAAGGTCTACGAAGCCGAAGGTGTCGATGTGTCTTCCCTCGACAAGCGGGTTGCCCACGTAATCCAAGCTGCGTTCGGTGGTCGTCGCATCGTGATCTTCTCGGGCGGCGCTGCCAAGGGCACCGAAGCCGTTCTCGAGGAGATCGGCAATCTGCATGCCGGCGGTGGGTTTGGTTCCATCATCGGCCGCAACAGCTTCCAGCGCCCCAAGGCCGAGGGCATGGACCTGTTGAAGCAGGTGATGGCGATTTACCAGAGCTAGGGTGATCGTGGTGGGCGGGCCAGCGCCAATGCTGCCCAGCCCACGATCAGAAGGCTGCCGCCTATTGGCGTGATCGCTCCGAGCCACCGCGGTCCGGCGATGGCCAGTCCGTACAGTGTGCCGGAGAAGATCACCGTCCCGGCGAGAAAGCACCAGGCGGCGATGCTGGTGCGGTAGCCCCTTGCGGCCAGCAGGCCGGCGACCAGTAGCGCTCCGGCGTGGTACATCTGGTAGCGGGTTGCCAGGTCCCAGTGCTCGCCGGATCTACCGACCAGCGTTTCCGCCAGGCCGTGTGCGCCGAAGGCCCCAGAGACGACGGCGAGTCCAGCCACGGCGGCGCCGATCCGGATCATCGTTTCACTGTGCATGATTGGATCATCCCATGGTTCTGATCTGCCGCTATCCTTTCCAGCATGCACATTCGGGTCTTTGGTCTCAGTGTTGGGTCGCTGTTCTTGGGGCTGGCCCTGCCCGGCTGCGTTGTCGAGTCGGATGGCGGCTACCAGCTCGCGATCCAGCAGGGGGCCAAGAAGCCAGCTGCCAAGCTCGCTGAACCTCGGTTCCGCGTCGTCGAGAAGGTCGAGCACGGCAGGCTCGAAGATCACGATGGCTTGCAGGTGCTACGCCTGTGGGGTACGCCCACCGAGCGCGGATTGGCCCACGCCCGACTGCTGGGTCGCGAGATTGTCGAGATGGGGCAGCGCGAACTGGCGGCCCGCTTTGCGCGCAAGAAGGACTCCTTGCAGAGAGCGAGGGTCGCGCTTCCGGCGATCGTCAAGTTCCCCAAGGATGTCGGTGAAGAGATCAAGGCACTGTTTGCGGGAATCCAGCAGCTCGGGGTAGACCTGCACATGACGACTTTTGGCCGCGACCTGGACTTGCTGGACCTGGAGATGATCAACGCCATGGACATCTTGACGGTGATGGGCTGCTCCGGAGCCACCTTGTGGGATGATCAGGTTGAAGGCGGCGGGGTGCTCACGGGCCGGAACTTCGATTGGAAGCTCACCGGCCCATACATGGTCGACCGGTGTATCCTGCTGGTCCAACATCCGCACGAGGGCAAGGCCTTTGCGTCGATCGCCTGGCCTGGCTACGTCGGGGTGGTGACGGGAATCAACGAGGACGGAGTTGCGACGTTCCTGCACGTCGGAAATAGCAAGGCTGATTCGATGCCGCTGCCCGGTTGCATCCCAACCGCGATGGCGGCCCGCGAGACTTTGCGCGACTCCGACGTCTCGGACGCGTACGAGGCGGCCAGTGAGTTCTTGCGGGAGACCTCTGCACCGCGCGGCTACCTGACACGGGTGGTCTTGCCGACTTCGGTAGCTGGCCAGCCGGCGCGAGTGTTCGAAGCCGATCGGGCCAGGGTCAGCTGGCGTGAGCCGGCGCCATACTGCGTCGTCACCAACCACTTCCTGTCCCGCAAGGGCGAGCGGCGAGTGTCGAAGGATTCCCGGCATCGTCGTCAGGGGATCTTGGCGGAAATCGACAAGACGCTCGCGGACGGCGGCAAGGCGACCGTAGCCGACATGTGGTCCTACCTGCGGAGTGTGGACCGCGGCATTGCTGCTGCTCGAAAGTACAAACGGCCCAAACGGGCGGCGCTCCGGGCCGGGACCCTGCACAGCCTGGTGTTCCGCAACGATCCCTGGGTGTTCGAACTAGGGATCGGGGAGTTCGACGCGACGGAGGGTATTACCGCCGCGACGAGGTCCGGTCGGCGCTACTGCCTGGCCCGCGATCAGGTCTTTGCCCAGCCGAACTGAGATCCCCGACGGCCGGCGGGGCTGACGGATTATCCGGACATCTGGGTTCGCTCCGGCTGTCGTCGGTTGCTACCCTCGGCGCCCGTCAGCCATGACACCAGTAAACGCCATCCTCCTGACCCTGTTGTTGCCCGGTTCGGCTCATTGCGTGCTCGGCAAGCCGGTGCGGGGAGTGGTCGCCCTGCTGATGTGTGTCGGGATGTTCTTCGCTGGTTGGGCGATTCTCGGGGATCGCTTGTTTCACGGGGTCTTGTTCGAGCCGTTTGCGTTCCTCGCCCACCTCGCCAGGTTCGTTCCCTTCAACCTGCTTCCGGAGGCCCCGAATTTCGGTTGTACGGTTGTCGCGAACCTACTCCGTGACATGCCGGACAATCCGGCGGCGATGAATGAGGCCTTGCGCCTGGTTCGCCTGCCGCGAGAGATGGAGCATCTCGGGTTCTTTCTCACCAGTGCATCGGGGCTGGTTACCTGTTTTTGGGCTGCCGATGCGCAGACTCTTGCGTCGGCACCGCCGCCAGCCCGGCAAAACCGTGCGCTGGTCGCCGGAATGAGTTGGATCTTGCCGGGTAGCGGTCACTACATGGCTGGCCAACGAGACAAGGCGTACTTGATGGGCGGCGCCGTCATCCTCATGTTCTTGATCGGGTTGATTGTCTCGGACTTCGTGACCGTCGATCGAGGCCTCCACAATGCCTACTGGATTCCGCAGTCTCTGTTCGGTGGCGGCATCCTCGCCTCGGGTCTCGGGCTGGGCGCGCTCGAGATCCCTGACCCGATTCCCCAGCGCTACAGCCTCGGCTGCACTTTGACCGCGGTGGCGGGCCTGATGAACCTTGTCGTCATGATCGATGCCTACACGGTGGTCGACACGGCGGCACGGAAGGAGGCGACACCCTGATTTTGTTGGTGCGCCTCGTCATCTACGCCGTCGCGATGTTCTTGATCATGGTCGTGTACACCGGACAGCACTACGACAATGCTGGCGACATCCTGCGCGATTCCGTGCGCAAGACTGGCAAGTTCCTCGCTTGGACCGGGATCCTGGTTCTGGTCATGGAACTCTGTTTCTGGCTATTCATCGACTAGCTGTTTGTGCGCACGATGGCGAGCAGGTCGCCTGGCAATTGGTGTATTCGGCGCTCCTCCGTCAGGCTGAGCACGGCCGCCAGGAATCTCGCTGGCGCCAGCCCGGTCTCGCGTGCCACCAGATCCATAGGGCGTGGACCTTGCAGTAGTTCTCGCAGCACTGCCTCCTGGTCGGCGGCGTCTTCGAAGAATCGGGTCGACGAGTCGGGGTCTCGCAGGCTTGCCTCGATTCCAAGATTGCGCAGCAACTCTTCCGGCGAGGTTGCGATGGACCCGCCTTGCGCGATGAGCGTGTGGCACCCGATGCTACGAGGACTTGTATAGGGCCCCGGCACCGCGAACACCGGAACGCCAAAGTCGGCGGCAAAGCGCACGGTGTGCAAAGATCCCGAGCGGAGACCGGCTTCGACAACCAGGACTGCCCGGGCGGCGGCGGCGAGGATGCGATTGCGGCGCGGGAAGTGACCGCGCTGGGCACGCAAACCAGGCGGTGCTTCGCTGATCAGCAGGCCGCCGCCATCGACGATCTGATCGGCCAGTTCGGCGTGGCACTGCGGGTAGATGGTGTCCAGCCCGCCGGCCAGTACCGCCACTGTTGGCGTGTCGTGGGCGAGGGCTTCGCGGTGGGCGATCGAGTCGATACCAAGCGCCAGCCCGCTCCAGAGTACCACCCCGGCGCGGGCAGCGGCCCCGGCGAAGTCACGGGCGGCGGCTTCGCCGTAGGCCGAGTGCGTGCGGCTCCCGACGATGGCGAGGCCGGCTCGGTGGTTGGTCAGCAGCGTGAGGTCCCCACGCGCGTAGAGAGTGTTTGGACGCAGCGGCAACCGTTGAAGACGGTCTGGGTAGGCGAGGTCCGACGGCGTGAGCTCGGTCAGGCCGGCGGCGATCGCGCGGTCGTGGTTGGCAGCCGCCACGTCGCGCAGGTGTTTGGACCGCAGGCGATTCCAGGCGGCTCGCGGTAGGCGTGGCGGCGTGACCAGCAGTTCCGCGGGTTCCCTGGCAGGGTCTAGCAGGGCTGGGATCATGCCGGGGCCGCAGCCTTCGGCGGCGGCGAGAAGCAGGTAGGGGTTCATCGCATCCCGGTGTGCGAATTCCGCCCGATGGTGACAGATGGTTCCGAACGGTTTGATCGGGACTTGCTCTGTTTCCCTCGAGTTCTGTGGATGCCGTTTCCTGCTTCTCCCCATCGGTTAGAGTCTGCGGATCCCAGAGTGTGGCCTGATGCGACCCCGCAAGTTTTCCCTGTTACTGACCGCAACGGCCTTCGTCGCCGGTGTCGGAATGACCTGGCCGGCGTCCTCACCGGCGATGGCACGGATCGAGTTGGGTTGGCTGCTGTTCTTCGATCCGCTTCTTTCGGGCTCAGGTGACCTGTCTTGTGCCCACTGCCATCACCCCGACCTCGGTTTCGCTGATGGGCGACAACGGGCGATGGGGCAAGGTGGCGAGGGCTTTGGGCCAGCCCGCCACGGTGGCGTGGTGTTGCGGCGCCACGCACCCAGTCTGTGGAATGTCGGCGCGTCTCAGACCCTGTTCTGGGACGGGAGAGCGCCGAGCCTCGAGGCGCAGGCCAGGGAAGTGCTCGCGCATCCCGAGGAGATGGCATCGGATCCAGGGCGTTTGATCGCAAGACTGACGGCGATCCCGGAGTACCGGGATCGCTTCGCCCGGGCCTTCCCGGGATCGCCTGCTGAGACCGCTGTGTCCTTGACGAATCTCGTTGCGGCGCTAGCTGGTTTCCAGCGCAGCCTGACCGCCGACGACAGCCTCTTTGATCGTTACCTCGACGGTGAGATCGAGGCCCTGAGTGCTTCGGCGCGCCGCGGTTGGAAGCTCTTCCAGTCACCGATGACGCGGTGTTCCGAGTGCCATGTCCCGCCCAGCTTCCGGGTGTCGGAATTCAAGGTCACCGGCTTGCCCGATCCGCCTGGCCGGGCCTTCGACCCTGGGCGGGGTGCATTGCTTGACCACCCGTTCTATCGCGGTGCCTTCAAGGTGCCGGGCCTGCGCAACGTCGCACTGACGGGCCCCTACATGCACGATGGATCGCTTGCGACGCTCGAGGATGTCATCGATTTCTACGCCTCCGGGCGGGGTCGCGAGCGCCTGGCCGAAGGCTTGTTCGTCGATGACTTCATCCGACCGTTCGAGATCAACGAAGACGACCGGACGGATCTCGTCAACTTCCTGAGGAGCCTGACCGACGAGTCGCGGCGGCCTCAGATCCCTTTTCGCGTTCCATCGGGCTTGCCGGTGGTCGCGCCTCTGACCCGTACTTCGGACAGACTGCCCTGATGATGAATTGTTCCCGGCTTGGTTTTCTTGCTCTGCTTGTTCCGGTGATCCTGGCGGTTGGCTGCGGTGCGGAACTGCCGGAACCCGGTGCAGTGGCGAGGATCCGCGTGACCTATGAGCCTACCATCCTGGTCCAGGCCGGTGAGAAGATCCAGGCTGCCGTGGACCGGGCGGTGCAGGGTGACGTCATCGGCATCGAACCCGGGACCTATCATGAGACGGTCCTGGTCGAGACCTCGAACATCACCCTCGTGGGTCTGTTCCAAGATGGGCGCCGCCCGGTCCTGGATGGTACACGGGTCGAGCGCGGTCAGGCCGGCACGGTCGAACTGAGGCCCGACGCCGTACAGATCCGCAGTTGCGACAATGTCGTTGTCGAAGGACTGCGCATGATCCACTACCAGGGCAATGGTGTGGTGGCGAACGATTGCAATGGTGTTGTCTTGCGCGACCTGGTAGCGGACAAGGTCGGCCTCTATGGCCTCTATCCGGTTGGCTGCAGGAACGTCCTGATCGAGGGGTGTGTGGTCTCTCGCTGCTCCGATTCGGGCATCTACGTCGGCCAGTCAGAGGGCGCCGTGGTCCGGAACAACGAGTGTTTTGCCAATGTCGCTGGTCTGGAGATCGAGAACACCAGCCATGCACTCGTCGCCAACAACTCCTGCCATCACAACACAGCCGGAATCCTGGTGTTCGTCTTGCCGAACCTGCAGGTGAAGAAGGGCGAGGATACGGTGGTTCGAGGCAATCGGGTGTGGTCCAACAACCTGCTCAATTGGGGCGCCAAGGGCAGTATGGTCGGTCAGGTGCCACACGGCAGTGGTGTGATCATCATCGCCGCGGACCGTACCCACGTGGTTGACAACGAGATCCGCGACAATGACTCGTTTGGCGTCGCGGTGATGTCGCTTGGCGACATGAAGTTGCGCGGTGAACTCGATGTCGAGCCTCATTCGGACGGCACCAGGATTGAGAACAATCGATACGCTCGCAACGGTGGGCGTCCGCATGAGAGCCTGGCCACTTCGCAGATCCCCGCTGGACTCGACCTGGTCTGGAATGGCAAGGGCCAGGGAAATTGCTGGCTGGAGACGGTGGGGAGGAGCTTTCCCACGGAGCTTCCGCGATGCAAATGACGCGGCTGTTCTGGTCGGTGTCGGTGGCGGGTGTCCTTCTCGTTGCTTGCACGGCTGGCGAGGATGGGCAGGTCGCGGATCGCCCTGAAGATGCTCGCGAGAGTTCGGTTCACGGTGTGGTCGGCTACGACGGGCCGGTGCCCGGGCGGTTCTTGAAGAAGCGCAGGGCGGTTGTCGCTGTGCAGCTGAACCCGCCCCGCGTGCTTGCCACTGCGGACGGTCGGATTGCTGATGCGGTGATCACGCTCGGGTCGGTCGCGGCGACTGCGGCGCTGGCGGCGAAGCCGCCCTTGACGGTGGATGTTGATCAGGCGGGTTCGGTCTACGCGCCGCACCTTGTGGTGGTCCCGGTCGGTGGCTCGGTCCGGTTCTTGAACTCCGATCTCATCCTACACAATGTGCATGTACGGCGCGGTGCCAGCAGCGTTGATCAACGCGACATGCCAGCTGGCGGAGAGTGGAGGTTTGCCGTCGGGGACCAGCCCGGCGCGTTGGCGATCGGCTGTAACTTCCATCCTTGGATGGCGGGTCACATCAAGGTCGTGGAGACACCGTACTTCGCCAAGTCGGACGAGCGGGGTCGCTTCGTCATCTCGGGTGTCCCCGATGGTCGCTACCGAGTCCGGGTCTGGCACGCGGACCTGGTGACGGCTGGTGACAGCCCGCTCGAGATCGAGGTCGAAGATGGCAAGGCCGGCCCGATTCGCTTGTTGCTGCGGTCGCGATGACAAGACGGAACAGGTGCTTTGACTTGCCGTAACCCGGTCCATAGACTCGCTCTGCCGCCCTCGCCAACCGATCTGGCGGGAATCCGGGGGCACGGCTCTTCACACCTGACACAGAGGCAATCGGCATGACCGCAGAGGTGATTCGCAACTACATCGGTGGAGATTGGTGCTCCGCTTCGACCGAGAAGACCCTGCCGATCTGCAACCCGGCCACCGAAGAACTCCTCGCTCATGTACCGATGGGTGGCATGGCCGAGGTCGATGCGGCGGTGCAGTCGGCCCAGGCGGCCTTCGCTGAATGGCGGCGCGTGCCGTCGGTCGAGCGGGCGCGCTACCTGTTCAAACTCAAATACCTGATGGATCAGCACGCCGAGGAAATGGCCGCGATCGTGACCAGGGAGCATGGCAAGACCCTCGCGGAGGCGCGCGGTAGCGTGCAGCGGGGGATCGAGTGCGTGGAGGTCGCCTGCGGCGCACCTTCGTTGATGATGGGGTACTCCCTCGAGGACGTCGCCCGCGGTATCGACTGCGAGGCGATCCGGCAACCGCTCGGGGTGTTTGCCTGTATCGCGCCGTTCAATTTCCCGGCGATGGTGCCGCTGTGGTTCTTCCCGTACGCGGTGGCATGTGGCAATACCTTCGTCTGCAAACCATCGGAGCAGGTGCCGCTCAGTCAGCAGTTCCTCTGGGAGTTGATTCACGAAGCTGGATTCCCTGAGGGGGTGCTCAACCTGGTGCACGGTGGGCGCGAGATTGTCGAAGCGATGATCGAACATCCCGGTATCCAGGGCGTGTCGTTCGTCGGTTCCAGCCCGGTCGCGGAGCTTGTCTACCGCGGTGCGTCTGCCACGGGCAAACGGGTGCAGGCGCTCGGTGGCGCCAAGAACTTCATGATCGTCATGCCCGACGCTGATCGGGAGGCGACCGTGACTGCGCTGGCGGCGTCATCTTATGGTTGCGCCGGCGAGCGCTGCCTGGCCGGCAGCATTGCGTTGGCGGTCGGTGACAGCCACGCGTGGTTACGTGAGGGTCTCGCACAAAAGGCCGGAGAGGTCGTTGTCGGCGATGGTAGCCAACCAGGGGTGACGATGGGTCCGCTGGTTTCCGCCGCGCATCTCGACAAGGTTCTTGGCTACATCGCCAAGGGCGTTGAAGAAGGCGCCGACCTGGTAGTTGATGGTCGCGAGGCGGAGGTCCCCTCGAAGGGGCATTTCCTGGGAGCCTCGCTGTTCGATGGGGTGACGCCAGAGATGGTGATTGGTCAGGAGGAGATCTTCGGACCAGTGTTGTGCATCTCGCAGGCGGCGGACCTCGATGAAGCCCTCGCGACGATCGCGGCGCATCCGCTCGCCAATGCAACCTCGATCTTTACCGACAGCGGGAGTGCCGTGCGGCAGTTCAAGTATGAGGTCGAGGCGAGCATGGCCGCCGTCAATATCGGTGTGCCAGCGCCGATGTCGTTCTTTAGTTTTGGAGGCGCCAAGGGCTCCTTCTTCGGTGACCTCAAGGCGCATGGCCGCGAGGCGTTTGACTTCTACACGGACCGCAAGGTCTTGATCTCGCGATGGTGATCCCCGGAGTTTCAGCATGACGCGTTCCATCAAGGGTGGCCTGATCCAGTGCGCCAACCCGATCAATGACGAGAGCCGCCCGGTCGCCGAGATTCAGGCGGCGATGTTCGAGAAGCATCTGCCGTTCATCGATTCGGCTGGGCAACAGGGAGTGCAGGTGCTCTGCCTGCAGGAGGTCTTCAACGGGCCGTACTTCTGCCCCAGTCAAGATCCCAGGTGGTACGATCTTGCCGAGTCGGTGCCGGGTCCGACGACGGAGGCCCTGGCGCCGTATGCCGAACGGTACGGAATGGCGATCGTGGTGCCGATCTACGAGCGCGAGCAGGCTGGTGTTTACTACAACACGGCGGCGGTGCTCGATGCCGACGGGACCTACCTGGGCAAGTACCGCAAGAACCACATTCCGCAGACCTCCGGTTTCTGGGAGAAGTATTTCTTCAAACCCGGCAACCTCGGCTATCCGGTCTTCCGGACCCAGCACGCGACCATCGGAGTCTACATCTGCTACGACCGGCACTTCCCCGAGGGTGCGCGACTCCTGGGACTCAACGGCGCGGAAATCGTCTTCAATCCGTCCGCGACTGTTGCGGGTCTCTCCCAGTACCTGTGGCGCCTCGAACAACCTGCACATGCGGTCGCGAACGGTTACTACATGGGATGTATCAACCGCGTTGGGGAGGAGGCACCGTGGAACATCGGCAAGTTCTACGGCAACAGCTACTTCGTCGATCCGCGCGGGGAGTTTCTCGCCGAGGGCTCGGAGGATGACGACGAGTTGATCGTCGCTGACATGGACTTGGACGTGATCGAAGAGGTGCGCCGCACCTGGCAGTTCTATCGTGATCGGCGTCCCGAGACCTATGGGTCCATGACGGAACTGCTGCCCTGAACCAGTGATGCTAGAACGAGACACCTGAGGAGACAGCGATGGGAATCCTGATCAAGAACGGAACGATCGTGACTGCGATCGATCAGTACGGGGGAGATGTCTATTGCGATGGTGGCAAGATCGTCGCGATCGGTGTGGATTTGGACGCCGGTGGTGGCGACGAAACCATCGACGCGTCGGGTCAGTATGTCTTCCCCGGTGGGCTGGATCCGCACGTTCACATGGAACTGCCCTTCATGGGCACGGTGTCCGCGGATGACTTCGAGACTGGCACCGCTGCTGGCGTTGCAGGCGGTACGACTTCGATCATTGACTTCGTGATTCCGGCGCGGGACCAGGACCTGATGGAAGCGCTGGCGGCGTGGCACGCCAGGGCCGACAAGTCGGTGGCCGACTATGCGTTCCACATGGCGGTTACCTGGTGGGGCGATCAGACCGCTGATTGGATGCATCGCTGTGTGCACCGGGAGGGTATCCCATCGTTCAAGACCTTCATGGCCTACCGTGGCGCGATCGGCGTCGACGACGTCGAGTTGATCGAGATCATGAAGTGTGCCAAGAAACTCGGTGGGCTGGTGACCGTCCACGCAGAACATGGTGATCTGGTCGTGCACTTGCAGGACAAGTTGATGGAACAAGGCCATTCCGCGCCGAAGTACCATGCCTTGTCGCGACCAGCAGAGTTGGAAGGCGAGGCGACCCATCGCGCCATCGTGATGAGCGAGATGGTGAAACAGCCCCTCTACGTCGTACATGTAACCTGTCGTGAGGCTGTGCAGGCGATCAAGGAGGCCCGACATCGCGGCGTGTCGGTCTACGGTGAGACCTGTACCCAGTACCTTCTGCTTGACGATTCTGTGTATGAGAAACCGGACTTCGAGGGTGCTGCGTACGTGATGTCGCCGCCGATTCGTCCCGTAGGTCACCAAGAGGTGCTGTGGAACGCGCTGAAGGCAGGCACCCTGCAAGTGGTGGCTACCGACCATTGTCCGTTCAACCTGGATGGCCAGAAGGACATGGGCAAAGACGATTTTCGCAGCATTCCCAACGGCGCTGCCGGCATCCAGCACCGGCTCTCACTGCTCTACACCTACGGTGTGCTCGAGGGGCGCCTCGACCTGAATGAGTTCGTCGACTTGACCTCGACGCGTGCCGCCAAGATCTTTGGGCTCTATCCGCGCAAGGGGGCGATTGCAGTCGGGTCCGATGCCGATCTGGTGGTGTGGGATCCTGCCGCCACCGGCACCATCTCCGCTGCGACCCATCACCACAGGTGTGACCGCAACATCTTCGAGGGGTTCAAGACTGTCGGAGCGCCGTCCTACGTGATTGCCGATGGCCGGGTCCAGTTCCATGACGGCGATCTCAGGGTCGAACGTGGGGCAGGCAAGTACTTGAAACGGAGTCTCTTATGACAGATAGCAGCGCGGGGTCTTCGGCCGACGCAGCCACCATCCGCGACAAGCACCAGGAGTTCCTGTTCCCCGCGGTGGTCAATTACTACAGCGAGTCTGTCGTCCTCGATCACGGTGAGGGCGTCCGACTCGTGGACACCGACGGCAGGCGCTACCTGGATTTCTTCGGTGGTATCCTGACGGTTTCCATTGGGCACTGTGATCCAAGAGTGAACGCTGCGGTGAAGGCTCAGATCGATCGACTCGGGCATGTGTCGACCCTCTACCCGACGCTGGGAATCGTCGAACTCGCTGAGCGCCTGGCCCGGATTACTCCCGGTGCCCTGAGCAAGTCGTTCTTCACCACCACCGGCACCGAGGCCGACGAGACCGCTGTTGCGCTGGCACAGATCTACACCGGTGCCCAGGAACTGATCGCCCTGCGCTATGGATATTCTGGTCGGAGCATGTTGGGGCAGACCTTGACAGCGCACTCCACCTGGCGCGCGGTGCCATCACAGATTGCCGGGATCAAACATGCGGTGTCACCGTACTGCTACCGTTGTCCGTTCGGGCAGACTTACCCGAGTTGCGAACTGAAGTGTGCTACGGACGTCGAGGAGTTGATCCAGACCACTACGACTGGCCAGATCGCGGGGTTTCTCGCCGAACCCATCCAGGGTGTAGGAGGCTTCATCACTCCGCCGAAGGAGTACTTCCAGATCGTCGCGGAGATCGTGCGCAGATACGGTGGTTTGTTCATCGCCGACGAGGTGCAGACCGGCTTTGGCCGGACTGGCGACAAGATGTTTGGCATCGAGCACTGGGGCGTCGAGCCTGACATCATGACGATGGCAAAGGGCATCGCGAACGGTATGCCCTTGGCTGCCACCGTTGCGACCCCCGAGATCGCCGATGCCTTTGACAAGCTGACCCTGTCGACCTTTGGCGGCAATCCGGTCTCGGCGGCGGCGGCCAATGCGACGATCGAGGTCATTGAGGACGAGGGTTTGCCGGCGCAGGCTACGGTTCTCGGGGCTCAATTGCGGAGCGGCTTGGAGTCGCTTCAACGGCGCTTCCCACGACACATCGGAGACGTGCGGGGGATGGGTCTCATGCAGGCGATCGAAATCGTGGTCGATGAGCCGAATGGCGATCGAACGCCGGATGCCGCGACGTCGGCCCAGGTCTTCGAAGATACCAAGAGTCGCGGCCTCTTGATCGGCAAGGGTGGGCTGCATGGAAATGTCTTTCGGCTGGCACCCCCGATGACAATCACCTCTGCCGAGATTGACGAAGCACTCGGCATCCTGGCTGAGGCCTTCGAAGCGCTGGGAATCTGAGCCTTGACGAATCGACAGGCCCCTACTGGTTGCGGTGAGCAAGACTTTGGTGAGAAGTACGCGCTGTTGAGTCGGGCGGAGGCGATCTTCGAGGCCAGCCGGTGCCTGTACTGCCACGATGCGCCGTGCATCCAGAGTTGCCCGACGGCGATCGACATCCCCACCTTCATCCGGAAGATCCGCACGGACAACTTGCGCGGCGCCGCCCGTACAATCTTATCGGCCAACTTGCTTGGCGACAGTTGTGCCCGGGTCTGTCCGGTCGAGGTCTTGTGTCAATCGACCTGTGTGTTCGAACGTTGGGGCCAGGAGCCGATCGCGATCGGACGCTTGCAGCGCTACGCGATGCACCACGGCGTTGTGGGCGCGGATGCTACGGCGATCCTCGACAAGGCTGAGCAGCGGTCGGGACAGTCGGTGGGCCTGATCGGTGCCGGTCCGGCTTCCCTCGCATGCGCTGGAACCCTGGCCCTGCTGGGGCATGAAGCGGTGCTGTACGAAAAGGATGGCTATCCCGGCGGGCTCAACGCCACCGGTGTGGCTCCGTACAAGTTCAAGCTCGGGGACAACCTGCAGGAGGTTGCGTTCCTCGAATCTCTTGGCATGGAGATCCGTACCGGGGTCGAAGTGGGGGTGGATGTTTCCGTTGATGAGTTGCTGGAGCAGCACGCTGCGGTGTTCCTCGGTCTCGGTTTGGGTGCTGATTCGAAACTCGGGATCCCCGGCCAGGATTGTGCTGGGGTGGTCGGCGCGGTGCATTGGATCCGGCAACTGAAGACGGATCCGGAGCTCGATGTGTCCGGAATCGAGCAGGCGGTTGTTGTCGGTGGTGGCAACACTGCAGTCGATGCTGCGCGTGAGTTGCGCGGAGTCGGGGTACCGAAAGTGACGATGGTCTACCGCCGCAGCCGGACTGAGATGTCGAGCTACGACCACGAGTTGGCCGCAGCGCTTGACGAAGGGGTCCAGCTGATCGAACGCGCGGCAGTTGCCGAAGTCCTGGCTGCCGACGGCAAGGCGACAGCTGTACGATTGGTGGAGGTGGATGCCGGACGCCCGAGCGACCGTGATGCTGGCACCCTGCCGGCCCAGCTTGTGGTCCTGGCCATCGGCCAGTCTAAGTTACGCGACCTCGCGACCAGCTTCGCCGATGTTGCCTGTGATGCACGCGGCTGCGTCGAGGTCGATCTCGAGTCGATGGCGACTGGCAACCCGCGGGTATTTGCGGGCGGCGATGGGGTCAACGGAGGCATGGAAGTTGTCAACGCGGTGCACGATGGCCAACTCGCGGCGCACTCGATCGATCGCTTGATTCGCGGAGGATCTCATGACCAAGCCTGACCTGTCCGTCGACTTTGCCGGAATCAAGAGTCCCAATCCGTTCTGGTTGGCGTCGGCGCCGCCCACCAACAGTGGAGACCAGGTCAAGCGGGCCTTCGATGCTGGCTGGGGCGGCGCGGTGTGGAAGACCCTCGGGCAGCCGATCGTCAACGTTTCAGGACGGCTTGGATCCATCGATCATGGCGGTCAGCGGATGATGGGACTCAACAACATCGAGTTGATCACCGATCGGCCGCTGTCGGTGAATTTCGCCGAGATCACCGACGTCAAGAAGCACTACCCGGATCATGCCCTGATCGTCTCCTTGATGGTCGAGACCAAGGAGGACTGGCGTGACATCATCAAGCGCAGCGAAGATACCGGAGCCGATGGCCTGGAGCTGAACTTTGGCTGTCCGCACGGAATGTGCGAACGCGGAATGGGGTCGGCAGTTGGTCAGGAGCCGGCGGTGCTCGAACAGTTGGTCAATTGGGTGATGGAGTTTGCGACCATCCCGGTGATTGCCAAGCTGACCCCCAACATCAATGACATTCGGGAGCCGGGGATGGCGGCGGTGCGAGCCAAGGCCGACGCGGTTTCTTTGATCAACACCATCCAGAGCTTGATCGGTGTCGACCTGGACCGACTGGTTCCGCTGCCGCGAGTCGGGGATGCCTCGAGTCACGGTGGTTACTGTGGTCCGGCGGTCAAGCCGATCGCGCTGCGGATGACGGCCCAGCTGGCGCGGGAGAAGGGTTTTTCGATCCCGATCAGTGGGATCGGTGGGATTTCGGACTGGCGCGATGCCGCGGAGTTCATGGCTTTGGGTGCGGCTACCGTGCAGGTATGCACGGCGGTGATGCATCACGGCTACCGGATCGTGGATGACATGATCGAGGGTCTGACCGAGTACCTGCGCCAGAAGGGTTTCGATGACGTCGGGCAACTGGTCGGTGCGGCGGTCCCTGGGTTCCAGGAGTGGGGGGAACTCGACCTCAACTTCCACTCAGTCGCCAAGATCGATGCCGACTCCTGCATTGGGTGCAACCGTTGTGTGGTGGCTTGTCACGATGGTGCGCATCAGTGCATTCACCTGCCCGACGAGTGGCAAGGTGAGGTCCGCGTTCCATACGTTGACGAGCCCGAGTGCGTGAGTTGCAACCTCTGTGAATTGGTCTGTCCGGTGGATGGTTGCATCACCATGGAAGAGCAACGCCGAGGGCCAGGGCGCGACAGCTGGAACGAACGCGTCGCACAGGGCCGGGACCACGTGCCGGGTGGTCTCGCGGACCTGTAGGGCTGCCCTACTTCAGCGGTTTGCCGGCGACCTGTGGGCGCATGGCTGTTAGACCTCAGGACCCGTCAGTCTTCCAGGCCAGCAGGCCTCGTTCCTCGTCGGTTCCAGGCACCAGATTGTCGAGAACGAAGGCGGTCAATGCTCCGACTGCCATGCCGGTTTGGCCCAAGGTCTTCAGGGTGTCGAGGCACAGCCCCAGCAGGATGTCGAGGGTGTCCGGTTCAGCGGGCGGCTTGAAGCTGATCGGTCCGCTTGCCATGTAAGCTGGTACCGACAGGCCCATGAACAGGGCGAAGCCGAGGATAAAGAGGTTGCGTACCGAGTTGAGGTCGACGAACTGCAGGTTCGATATTCCGACCCCGGCGATCATCCCGAACATCACGCAGTACATCCCGCCGACGATCGGACCCGGGATCGTTGTGAACAGACCGCCGAACTTCCCGAACATCGCCAGGATGATCATGATCACGCCACCGCACTGAACCACTCGCCGACTTCCCACCCGCGTCAGCCCGATGGCGCCGATGTTCTCGCTGTAGGACGTCGTACCGTTGGAAGTGCCGAAGATGCCAGCGATAAGGCAGCCGATGCCCTCAATTCCGATGCCGCGGTTGACCGTTTGGCGGGTGGGCACTGGTGCGCCCGACATCCTCGCACTGGCGTAGTAGTCGCCGACCGATTCCACGATCGAAGCCACGAAGCCGGCGAGCATGCCGACGGTGGCCGCCAGACCGAACTGGGGCCAGCCCCATTGGAACGGGTAGGGGACACGAAACCACGGCGCGTTGTCGAGGTTGTCCATCGACACGAAGGCGGCATGGCGCGGTACATCCTCGGCGGTGCCAAACAGTCCGGCCGTCGTGCAGATCCAGGCCACCAGCCAGGCCAGCGAGATTCCCAACAGGATCGGGAATAGCTGGAAGATGCGGGAGCCGCGGCTGAGGAACTGGCTGAACAGGATGATCAATGCGATGGTCAGGCCACCGATCCCAATATGTTCGCCGGCCTTCGGTGCCCCGAACTGAAACAGCGCCAATCCAATGAGGACGATGGTCGGCGCGATGGTGATCGGACCGACGAAGCGCAGCACCGCGCTGACCAGACCGGAGTAGCCGACCAGGATCTCGACCAGGGAACCGAGGATCACCGCTCCTTGGATGTGTTGGAGCTTGACCTCGAAGCCGGCTTCCGCGATGCCCGCCATTCCGCAGATCGCCATCGCCGGCGCCAGGAATGAGAAGGTCACGCCCTGCACCAGTGGCAGCCGGTTGCCCAGCGTGGTCTGTAGCAGGGTGGTGATCCCACTGACGAAGAACATCGTGCTGATCAAGATCCCCAGCGCCACCGGGTCCTCTGCGATTCCAAGGCTCTCGGCCATCAACAGTGGGACTGCCACCGTCGAGCCGAACATCGTCAAGTAGTGTTGGAGACCGAGAACGAACACCTCACGGGTCGGAGGGATGTCATCGATGCGGTAGATCAGCTTCTCTTGCATGTCGGAGTGGAACCGTGTCAGCGCGATACCGGAAAGGTACCGGCATAGGCGTTGCCGTTGCCAGCCAGAACAGCTTAGATCCGACACAGACTCATGGAAGACGAGTTCATGCAGGCGGCGATCGACGAGGCCCGGGCCGGTTTGGCGGAGGGCGGCATCCCGATCGGATCGGTGTTGGTCCTAGATGGCCAGATCGTGGGACGGGGCCACAATCGGCGTGTACAGCGGCAAAGCCCCATCCTGCATGCGGAGATGGACTGCTTCGAGAACGCCGGCCGCCTGACGGCGACGGACTACCAAAGGGCGACGCTCTACTCGACCTTGTCGCCCTGCGACATGTGCAGCGGGACGGCACTGCTCTACCGGGTGCCACGGATCGTCATTGGCGAGAACCACACCTTCCAGGGTCCCGAGGATTACCTGCGCTCGCGTGGCGTGGAAGTCGAGGTCATCGACAGCGCTGTGTGCCGCGAACTGATGGAGTCCTTCATCGCGGAACAGCCAGCCCTCTGGAACGAGGATATCGGGGTCTAGCCTGCTAGCGCCGTTGCCGTGTCCGGCGGGCTCGGAAGAGCCGCTTGTGGAGCTGGTAGATCCGCGCGAGTTCCTCGATCGGCGTCTTGTGGTCGTCGACCCGGATGTCGCGATAGCGGTCGTTGTGACCGGCGTAGCCACCTTTCTCTTTTACGACCAGCAGCGCCGCTGACTGCTTGCCGCGTTTGTCACCGCCGGCTTTCTGTCCGGCTTGCAGTGCTGCGATCAGACGGGCTGCGAGTTCCCCCTCGGTTTTCTCGAAGGTCTCGGCCATTGCCTTGACGACTTTTTCGCCGGCCAGGATGTTGCCCTGAGCGCAGTAGTGTTTGCCTTGGACACCTCCGGCCCAGTCCATGCAGGACGCGCCGGTAAACGTCGCGGTCCCGCCCTTGGCGTCGACGATGCCGACTTGTCGGCGCGCACTGCCTGGGTCATCCGCCAGGAGTTCTTTCAGGGTCGCGTCGGCGGACTTGCCCTTCTTCATCAGCGCCAGACCCTTGGGTCCAAACGTCGTGTTTGCCCAGGACTGCGTGGCGACTGCACCGACCCCTGCCTTGGCCCAGGGGACAACCGCGCCGACGCCGAGGAACTTCGATTGCACGGCGATCCCGAGCTCCTTGGTCTTGGGATCGAAGCCGACGATCGAGAAGGTCGAAGTCGGCGGATGGGTCGGCAGTGCTACCGGTGAGACCTGAACGGACTTGCAGCCGAACAGGGTGAGGCTGGTCAGGAGGATGAGGGTGCGCATGGGGAGGTCCTTGCTTGGGTTGCTTGCATCATACATCCGGGTTAGCGGAACTGTCGCCAGATGTACATCGCGCCGACCACCACCGCCAGGATCAGGATGAGTACCAAGATCGTCGAGCCGGCAGAGGTGCCCCGCTTGCGATGGTGCCGCGAGCGTCGGCTGCGTAATTTGACCGGCTCGGCGGGTGCATCGAGATCGATGCCATCGAGTACCTCGAGAACTTCGCTCGCGTTGTTTGGGCGATCGTTCGGCTGCTTTTCCAGCATCGTGTCGATGAGGTTCTCGAGCGCCGACGGTACGTCGACCCCGAAGTGGTTGATTAGCAGCGGTAGCTCGTGAACGTGTTCCTTCAGCATCGCCTTGCTCTGCCCACCGCCGGTGAAGGGTGCGCGGCCGGTCAGCATTGCGAAGGCGGTGCAGCCCAGCGCGTAGAGATCCGTCCGCTTGCCGGTCTTGCGCCGCAGGATCTGCTCGGGGGCCATGAACGCCGCGGTACCTGCGTGCGAGGTAGTGTCGGTGAGACCGAGGTCCGCGAGCCGGGCTCCGCCCTCGCCAGTGAGGAGGACGTTGGCCGGTTTGACATCGCGATGGGTGTAGCCGTGGGAGTGGGCGAACTGCAGGGCCCGGGTCACGTCTTGCAGAATCGGAATGGCTTCCTGCCAGGGTACGGGGCCACTACGCTTGATGCGGCGTGCGAGGTCCCCGCCTTCGACGAGTTCCATCGCGAGGCCGTATTTGCCCTCCGCCTGGACCACATCGTAGATGTTGAGCAGGCAGGGATGGTCGAGCTTGGCGCCGATGCGGGCTTCGTTGAGAAAGGCCTCGACCTGTTCCTCGATGACTCCTGCCTTGTCAGTGGTGAGGACTTTCAGCGCCACCTCGCGGTCGAGGCTCACCTGCCTGGCCCGATAGACGACGGAGTAGCCGCCTCGACCGAGGACACTCTCGATCTGGTAGGCATCAAGACGGGTGCCGACCAGGGGATCGCTCGCCGGATCCGAGAGATCTTCCGGGTCTGAATGGTCAGCGGCGTCGGACGGGGATGGGGTCAATAGATCGCTACCAGTGCGGAGGATAGGATCAGGAAAGGAGTCCCCATGGTTGCAGGAAACCAGGGCTGGTGGAACTCCTTTGTCGGTTGTGATGCCATCGGGGGCCGGCGCTCGCACCGAACCCACCAGGGGGCTACGCTGGTCGCGAGACCTGCACCTGACGCCCGAATTTCTCCCGAAATGGCCTTACAAAACGAACCGCAATCCCTGGAGGACTGCCCAGTCAGCAGCCGAATCCCGGAGCTTCTGGCGCCGGCGGGTTGCCTGATGCGCTTGCGGATCGCGGCGCGCTACGGCGCGGATGCGATCTACGTAGGCGGGCAGAAGTACGGCCTGCGGGCCCGCGCCGACAACTTCACGGATCACGAGCTCCGCGAAGGCGTGGCCTTTGCTCGTGATCATGGGGTCAAGGTCTACGTGACCCTCAACGCAGTCTTGCACGATGATGATCTGACCGGGCTGGCGGATTATTGCCGAATCCTGCAGGAGATCGGGGTCTATGCCGTCATCGTTTCTGACCTCGGCGTGCTCCGGATCGTGCGGCAGAGTAGTGATTTGCGGGTGCACCTCTCGACCCAGGCCTCATGTCTCAACTCCGGGGCAGCCCGGTTCTACAAAGCCCAGGGTGTCGAGCGGATCGTCTTGGGGCGGGAACTCAGCCTCACCGAGGCCAGCCGAATCGCCCGCGAAGCCGGTCTGGAGGTCGAGGTCTTCGGGCATGGCGCGATGTGCATGTCGTATTCCGGCAACTGCACGATCTCCAATTTTACCGCCGGTCGAGACTCCAACCGCGGGGGCTGCGCCCATTCGTGCCGCTTCGATTACCAGCAGACCCAGGTGGGTCGCACCGATCGCAGCCAGACTGGCCAGTTCATGTCCTCACGCGACTTGAACGCGATCGGGCAGTTGGGCGAATTTTGCCGCCTCGGGATCCACTCCCTCAAGATCGAGGGCCGGATGAAGTCGGCGTTCTACGTGGCGACCGTGACCCGCGCGTACCGCGAGGTGCTCGATGCGATCAAGCTTGGTGGGTGTGACGAGGCGCTGCTGGCGCGCGTCAAGCGTGACCTCGAGGCGGTTCCGCATCGCGACTACTTCAGTGGCAATCTGGTGCAGCCTGCGGGCAGCGACTCGGTCTATGAGCATGACGTCGATGCGCCGACCCGCGGTTCTCACAACTACCTCGGCGTAGCCCTCGACATCCGGGGATCCTATCTCGCCCTTCGCTTGACGGCAGCGCTCGAGGAGGACGAGGTGGTGGAGTGGCTGCCGCGTCGGGGGCCGGCCTTGGCGTGGCGGGTGCGCGGGATGCAAGAGCTCGATGGGAGCCCGATCACCCAGGCGCGGCAGGACAGTGTCATCCGCGTGCCGCGCGCCGAGCTGCCCGATGGAGTCGAGGTCCTGATGGTGTTGCGGGGCCAGTTGGAAGCATGCGCTGTGTGAGTTTTGCCGAGCGCCTGGACGATCTCACACGATGTGCGGCGGCGCCGGGCGTGGAGGAGGTGCTGCTCGAACCCGAGTTGCTGGCACGCCAGGGGCGACTCGACCGGCGACTCGTGACAGAACTCGCGGAGGCCGCCCGCAGTGCCGGCGTGCGGGCCGTGCTGTGCTGGGACACCTTGTTGCCGCAGCGCGAGTTCGACCTGGTGACGGATGAACTCGTCGAGTGGAACTTGACGCTGTTCGACGCCGTGCGGGTGCGCGATCTCGGCGCGGCGATGTGGCTGCGGCAGCAGCACCCGGATCTGCCCTTGCAGTTGATTGCGGAGACTGGCAGCCACAACTTCGAGAGCTTGCTCGGCCTGTGCGAGGCTTTCGCTCCCGCACTCGAGCGCCTCACCCTGTCCAGCGAACTCACCGAAGGGGAGACCGGCGAATTCTGTCGTCGACTGCCGGTGCCGTGCGAAGTGCTCGGTGCCGGTCGCATCTTGTTGTTCTACAGCCCGCGCCCCTTGTTGAGCGCGAACTTCGAGCCAGAAGAGGATGACGGCTGGATTGAAGTGCTCTCCGAAAGTGAGGAGTCCGGATCGCGACCCTTCCCGACGCTCGAGACGGCACACGGAACCATGATGTTCTACAACCGGGACCTCTTCCAACTCGACCGGCTGGATGGCTTGCGGGACGCAGGATTGCATAGCGTGCGGATCGACATGCGACATCTCGGCACGGACGAGACCGTGACAGAAGGTCTGGTCGAGTTGTGCGCGGCGATGGCTTCCGGGGCCGAGGACCTGGCGGAACTCTGGCCGAACCGTGCGATTGCACCGTTCTTCAAGGCCAACAAGACGACCGCCCAGTTCAAGCGACTGAAGTCTCCTCTGCACCAGAAGCGCGACGAGCGTTGCCTCGCTCAGGTGATGGCGGGGCAGCGGGATCGGTTTCTGGCCTACCTGGTGCTGCGCGACTTCGACGTCACGGAGGTCGGTGAGGTGGTGCTGCCGACCGGCGATGCCGTCCCAGTCTCCGGGATTTCGTTCCGCGATCTGGAAGGCCAGCCGGTGACTCGCTGTGAGGCTGGCCAGGTGGTGACCTCGGGGTGGCTGCGCCGGGTTTGTGCGGCGTCGCTGTTGATTGCCAGCAGTGGTTGAGCGCCTGCTCTTAGCGGATCCGGGCCAGCAGGACGTCGCCCCGCCAACCTGCCGTGGGTCGGGCCTCGCCGACGGTGACCCAGGACTCTTCCTCGGTGACCCGCAAGGTGTGGAAGTTCCCCATTCTGGCTACGTCTTTTGGCGCCGCGGCTGGATCGCCGCGGAGCGGTATCGCTACCCGTTCGCTGGACCGGATGATGCTCATCGAGTGAGGATCGACCTGTGCGATGTAGAGCGGAGCCCTAAACCGCATCACCTTGGCATTGGTGGCGTCCTGGCGGGTGTAGACCAGGAACAGGCCCCGCTGGTGTCTCAGCCAGTGTTGTTGGGTCGTCGACATCGTGAGCAGTTCGCCGTCGTCGAATCGCCACGCCTGGATCTCTGACCATTGGAGGCCGTCCGACGACGTCGCGTGGTAGCCGCGGCCGTCCTCGGCACGGATCGTCATCCGGTAGCGATCACCGAAGTGTACGAGGCTTGGTTCCAATAGTCCCCGGCGCACTGCCAGTCTGAGCGTGTTGCCGACCTCGCGAACTCGCAGTTCTTCACCGTCGAATGAACACAGCACCGAGGTCACCGCCCGGTCGAGACGCGCGTCGCTGCCAAAAGAGATCGGCAAGAGGACGGAGCCATCGCCACGGATCAGGCGCTGAGCACACCCGCAGGTGAAGATCCGTCGCGCTTCGGGGTGCTGCCAGCGGAGTATCCGTCGCGGTGACCAGGCGCCGTGTCCGTCACCGGTTACGTAGACCGGATAGCGCTGCCGTTGTGGGCGGGCCAGTCGCCCCTTGTGGTAGTAGACGTTGTGCCCCAGTGCCAAGACGGTCCCGCTGTCGTGGTGGTAGTCCGGGACTACGTCGCAAGTGCCTTCGCTGTAATCACCGCCGACGTCCCGCCAGCCCATTCCACCGATCGGTTGCGGGTCTGACCAGGCATGTCCGAGATCCTCGCTACGCGTCCAGTGCACCTGCCCGTAGAAGTCGGAGCCCGAGATCCACTGCATGGTCATGAGTACCCCATCCGGCACCAGGCAGGGGCGTGGGTGGAACCAGGTCGATTTGCCCTGCCGGCCGTTCCACAAGACCTGCTGTGAAATCGATCCGATGCCTGGCACTGCCCGACCTGGACCGATGCAGGATGCGGACAGGGCGAGCGGTGCGAGGGCGGCGCTGCGCAGACCCAACTGCAAGAATTCCCGTCGTGGCATGTTCACCACGACAGTCTACGTCTCCTCTCTCCATGGACCGAGACGGAAGCTGACTCTATCTCGATTGCGGTGAACGCCGTTTGGCATCGACAGGAACCGCCCCTGAGGCGTGGGTAGGACTCAAGCTCCCGGCTGGTGGATGTTGAACCAGCGATCGCAGAAGGCGCACTTCACGTCTCCGCGGGGTGAGACGTCGGCGTCGGACTGCAAGCCGGATCCGCAGTTGGGGCAGTCGTAGCTGTCCTGCGAGTTTGTGCGGATGCTGCGCCGCGCTCTGGATCGGTGGTGCGTGGCCAGGGACCTGACGCCTGCGAGGAGGCTGGGTCCAGCGATGGCTGTGCCAAATCCGAACAGCATGAAGATGGCCCCGATGAAGGTGCCAAAGACGCGGAAAAACAGCGGCGGAGAGTTCCATTCCCCAAACGGCGCGGCCCAGAGGAAGATGCAGACCGTCAGCCCGATGAGCCCGAAGATGCACGGGATGGCTCGACCGAGGATGTTGACCAAGGTCTTCTGTGGCGCAGTTTCGTCCATCTACGACAGGGTAACCCCGAGTTTCCATCATAGGAACGCTCGGCAGCCCAATCGGATCGAGAGTCTCTTGGACTCGGTCCGCTTGCAGGTTCCGGTGGCGCAAACCCAGGGACCGTCTTCAATCGTTGTTTACCGCCCGACCGCTCCGGTAACATCCAGAGGACCCCATGCGCAAACCGTCGGCCTATCTGTTCTGCTCGATCGCTGCGGCGCTCTTCTCACCGGCCTGTTCCTCGTTGGACCGAGTTCCCTCGGGGCAGTGTCGGATCGAGGTCGTGCTTCCGGCGTCCTTCGCGTCGGCGCAGACCACTGGGCGTGTCTACCTCGTTGTCGGCAAGGACCCGGCGAACGCGGCCCGCTTGCAACGCAGCCTTGGCCACCAACCGGTGGCGAAGGATCGCGGGGTGCCATTTTTCGGCATCGATGTGCACGATGCGCGCCCCGGCGAGGTGTGCGCGACGTTTGATGATCAGACGCTCGGGTATCCGGTGGCCAGCCTGCGTGGTTTGCCAGCCGGTGACTACTTTGTGCAGGCGATCTACAACGTCTATACCCACTTCCAGAGGTCGGACGGACACAGGCTGTGGGCGCCGATGGATCATTGGGATGGCCAGCACTTCGGTTGGAAGCCGGGCAACCTGATGAGCAAGGTGACCAAGGTGCGCCTCGACCCGCGGCAGGGGTATTCGATCCGTCTTGCCCTGAGCGAGGTGATCGGGCCGGTTACGGTGCCAGTCGACACAACCTGGGTCAAGCGCGTCAAGATCCAGAGCGCGAAGCTCAGCGCGTTCTGGGGCCGTCCGGTGCATCTCGGCGCGACCTTGTTGTTGCCGCGTGGCTACGACAGCCACCCCGACGCGAAGTACCCCGCGATCTACTTCCAGGGGCACTTCTCCCTGCAGCCGCCGTGCGGGTTCACGACTCAGCCGATGCAGGAGTCCGCCGCCGCGGTGGCTCGGCGCAAGGCTCGTGGTATCGAGAACGGCCATGACTTCTACCGCGCGTGGAACAGCGATGGCTTTCCGCGGGTAGTCGCGGTCACGTTTCAGCATCCGACGCCGTTCTTCGACGACTCCTACGCGGTCAACTCGAAGAACAACGGTCCGTACCAGGACGCCCTGGTCGACGAACTGATCCCGTACCTCGAAAAGCACTTCCGGCTGGTGCCGCAGGGATTTGCTCGCGGCCTGACCGGCGGCTCGACCGGTGGCTACGAATCGCTGGCCCTGCAGATCCACCGGCCGGAGGACTTTGGTGGGGTCTGGAGCTACTACCCCGATTCGATCGACTTCCGCCGCTTGTTCGGGATCGATATCTACGCGGATACCAATGCCTTCCGCGTGCCCGGCTACGGGGGACTGCGGCCGGAGCGCATCGCGGTTCGGACCGGGGAGGGTCAGCCCCTGCAGACCATTCGGCAGCTCAGCACGCTCGCGCGGGTGCTCGGCAGCCGGGGACGTTCCTGTGATTATCTCGAAGCCTGGGAGGCGGCGTTCGGGCCGGCCGGTGACGATGGCTATCCGCGTCCCTTGTGGGACAAGGCGACCGGGGCGATTGATCCGGAGGTGGCGGCGCACTGGCGCGATGCAGGCTATGACCTGGGTGTCTTCCTGACCCGCAACTGGACCAAGATCGGCGCCAGCCTGCGTGGCAAGATCCATATCGCTGTTGGGGATATGGATGACTACTACTTCAACTTGTCGGTGCTGAAGTTCCAGGAGGTGTTGGAGGGTCTCGACGATCCCGAGTACGGCGGATCCGTAACCTACGGTAGTCCCCTCAAGATCCATGGGTGGCGTCCGCTGAACAACGCGCAACG
>JAYZDB010000145.1:0-3565 GCA_036338025.1 Planctomycetota bacterium | reverse complement strand
CATGACTGCGAACAGGACGATCTTCATCAGGGCCCGTTCCTGGTCGACGGCACTCAGGTAGGTAGCGTTTTGTTGTTCAAAGTTCAGCGCCGTGCCGCCGCCAAGATTCGCGACTGCTGCATCGACGGCGCTAGCTACTACGCTGAGATCCTGGTCGGGTGCAACCTTGATTGCGACGTCCGTGACGAGTTCTTCGTCACCGCCGCCCATGTGGTCGCGTAGCAAGTCGATGTCGAGCATGCAGACTGTCAGGTCGAGCATCCGATGTTGTGTCCGGAATGCTCCGCTGAGGTGGGTGATGATACGTATCTTCTTGTACTCGTCATCGGTGCGGTTGTGGCGTGCGCTGATGATGTCCACGCGTTGGCCTGGGATTATCTGATCCCCGAAGTTGAGTCGCATGACGCCCAGGACGATGCCGTCCTGCGCCCCGAGGACTTCTGTGCCGCGGCTCGTCAGGGTCTGGTGCGCTTCCCACACTCGCTCTGGACTGACGGAGAATGGATCGTCGACAGACTCGACAGAGAACACCCCGGTCGCCATGCGAGGGTGAGGCACGATGTGTTTGCTGACCTGGTTGTTGAGCCAGTGTTGGAACCTGGTTGTCTCCGCCTCGAGATCCGGGTCGATCCCCACCAGTACCACGGAACTCTTGTTGGCGGTCGAGTTGGCCGACGGGATGGTCGAAGTGCGCTGCGGTAGCTTGCCGCCGAAGTGCGGTAGCAGCATGCCGTAGTGGTGCAGCCGGGGGGCGACGCTCAATACTCCGTTGACCTTGCGCAGCACCGGTTCCAGTTCACGAAAGTCGGAGTCTTCCTTGAGCCCAGTCAATAGCAGGTCTGGAGAGGCTCCTTCGATGCCGCGTCGGGCTTCTGCGATGAACCCCGAGAACACGGATATCACCACGATCATCGCCCACACCGCCAGTGAGATACCCAGCATGCCCACCAGGTTCACCCAGCGGGTGACCAGGTATCGCACGGCCAGGAACCAGGAGAAGGTCGGGGGCAGTATCACGGCTCCGATGTGTGGCCGGAGGTCTCCTCTTGAGTGTCACTTGCCTGCCCCGAAGAATCCCCACCTTCGCTGGTGTCCTCTTTGATCTGGCGCAGGAGTGGAAACAGGACCACATCACGGATCGTCGACGAGCCGGTCAACAACATGCAGAGGCGATCGACGCCGATACCCAGGCCGCCAGCGGGCGGCATTCCGTATTCCAGGGCGGCGACATAGTCCTCGTCCATTTCAGAGGGTGACTCGTCATCGGCGTGCTCCAACTGGTTGCGAAAGCGCTGTTCCTGGTCTTGAGGATCGTTGAGTTCGGAGAAGGCATTGCCGAGCTCCATGCCGGCGACGAACAACTCGAAACGTTCCGCAATGCGTGGATCGTCGGGGCGCTGCTTCGACAGCGGGCAAATTGCGAGCGGGTAGTCGTAGACGAACACCGGTCCCTCGAGCTTGTCCTCAACGGTGGCTTCAAAGATGTTGTTGGCGATCTTCTCGTTCGAGAGTCCGTCGGTCTTGAGGCTGAGAGCCTTGGCACGCGCGAGTACGCCATCCTCATCGAAGAAGTCCAGACCGTCGTTGGCCTCGGCGAATAGCTCGCAATAGCGCTTTTTTTCGAACGGAATTGAGAGCTTGTATTCCTTGTCTCGGAAGGTAACCGTGTCGGTGCCGAGAATCTTGTCGCAGAGATGGGCGAACAGGCCTTCGACGCGTTCCATGATCGTGCGGTAGTCGGCGTATGCCTCGTACGTCTCGACCATGGTGAACTCGGGGTTGTGTCGCATGCTGATGCCCTCGTTGCGGAACACCCTCCCGACTTCGAACACCCGCTCCATGCCGCCGACGATCAGGCGCTTGAGGTAGAGTTCGGGCGCGATGCGCATGAACAGGGGCATGTCGAGCGTGTTGTGGTGGGTGGCGAACGGTCTGGCCGTCGCGCCACCGAAGATCGGTTGGAGGATCGGAGTCTCCACTTCGACGTAGCCGAGTTCGTGATAGTAGTTGCGGATCTCATGGACGATTCGGCTGCGGGTGATGAAGGTGTTGCGAACGTCCGGGTTGGCGAACAGGTCGGCGTAGCGCTGGCGATAGCGGGCTTCGGTGTCCTTCATGCCGTGCCACTTCTCGGGTGGGTGACGCAGGCACTTGCTGGCCAGGGTCACGGCGCTTGCCCAGACCGTGTTCTCGCCTTTTTTGGTCTTGCCGATTTCGCCCTCAATGACGACGTGGTCGGCGGTTTCCACCAACTTGCGGTTTGGCCAGAAGTCCGGTAGCGAATCACGCTGGAACCCGACCTGGATCTGGCCGCTGAGGTCACGCAGGTGAGCGAAGCGCAGCTTGCCGAAGTCCCTGACCTGGCCCAACCGACCCGCAATCGAAACTTTCTCGCCCTGGCGCTCGTCGATGTCGCGCAGGCACTCTGCGATCGGGATCGAGGCGGGGACGCGGGCCGGATAGGGGTCAACCTCCCGTTCGCGTAGGGTGTTCAGCTTCTGGAGCCGGTCTTCAGCGATCCTGTCGGTCACGGGTTTTACTCTCTGGCGTGTTGATCCGACCGTGGTCGGGTGGAGCCTACGCGTCGGGAGGATATGCCATCAGGGCATGGGCAGAAACGTGGACGTGCTAGAATCCTTGGGCAAGTTCCGGAATCCTCCGTTTCCAAGGCCCTTGGGCCCCTGTTTCCTCCCGTGATCTTCCAGACCAGAAATCGATACGTGGTTGGCCTGCTGGCCAGTTTGCTGGCCGCCGCTGCGGGCCTCAGCGCTCAGCGTCCGTTTGCCCACAACCGCCTCGAGTTCAGCAACCGGCTGCTGACGGACCGGGACGATGTTTTTCCCAATCAGGCGACAGCTGGCGGAATCCAGACCGGTGACGCACTCTTCAAGGTCTTGCCTGCCGCGATCCTCGAGCGCCACGAAGACCATCGAATCAGTGGCTATCGGATGGCGATTGCGGTCCAGACCGGCTTTCAGGGCTTGTTTCCTGCCCGGGTGGAAGTGCCCTCGTTGCAGGCCTACCGCACCAAGGAGGAACGGCTGGGCAGTTCCGTGCTCGGCTTCAAGGACTACGACGTGGTTGATTTCACAGCTCCTGCGACCGGTCGCTTTGACCCGATCCAAATCGACCTTCCGAGCCCCGGGAGTTTCACGGTGCAGGTCGAGTTGGACCCGGCGGCCAAGGACCCCAAGCTGCAGAAGTTGGTGCCGATGTCCGGGCTGGTAGGGGGAAAGCGGGCTGCTGCTGCGATCGTGTTGCGAGGTAGCCCCGGCCAGAGCAGCACATTCCGGTTTCAACCCACGGCGGTGATGCGACCGAGTTACCTCGAACGCCACATCGCACCGGGTCGGGACAGTTACAGTGGCAGCTATGAGAAGGCTGCCGACACGATCCGGATGTACGGCATGCTCGGTCAGCCCAGTCCGCGCGGCGAACTCTACGTCAGTCTGCTATTCGACAACCCGACCTTGTCGCTGTTCGGAAGTTCCGCCGGTGGGCATACGACCCACTCCGCAGAGACGACCATGGGTCCAGGGGCCTTCGACACGGACGCCGCGACTGG
>JAYZDB010000144.1:0-11597 GCA_036338025.1 Planctomycetota bacterium | reverse complement strand
GCGTAGCCCTCTTGCGCCGTGTGGTAGCTCACCCGCACGATGGTGATGATGCCGCCGAGATTCTTGGTCGAGACATCCCCGGTGAAGAGTTTCTTCAAGGTGACGTAGACCTGCTTGACCAGGTCCATCGACGCCGTCCAGCCGGCTGACAGGGCGGCTGCGAAGGACTCGCGTTGGAACAGGATGCGCTTGGTCATCACCTGCGGGGCGAAACCGAGTTCCGGTGGTCGGCGAGGGGTCGCTGCGATGCTTATCAGGCCGGTGTCCCGGACGACCTCCAGATCGACCGGTTTCCCGCCCCCGGCGCGGATCAACCTGACGACATCCGCCCACACTTCAATCGGTTCGCCGTTGATCGTCCCCAGGAGGTCGCCGGTTTTCAGGCCGGCAGCGTCTGCGGCCGTGCCGGCCATCAGCCGGATCCGGACTTCCCCGGTGACAGCTCCGAGGTGGATTGCGTCGGCCAGGGCAGCCCGTTGATCCACCGGCACGGTGTGCTGGAGTTCCAGGGCAGCCTGGTTGGCCCGTTTCACGACCAGTTGGATGGCGTCGGGTGCAGTGCCGAAATCCAGTGGAAGACCCACGTAGGGTGCCTGGTTGACGAAGCGGATCTCGTCCCCAACACGCAGGTCCAGACCTTCGAGTGCCGCGTTGCCTTGTTTGAGGGCGGTGACGCGTCGACCGGTCTCGCGGATCCCCAACAGGGGGATGCTGGCCTTGCTGGCCTTCGCGATCCAGCTGAACTTGAGTTCCTCGGCCTGACCGCCATTCTGCGCGGGTCGCCGAACCTTGATGGTAAGTCGACCATCGGTCCGGCCGTGGGTGGAGTTTAGCCACTGCTGGTCGGCGGCCTGGTAGGCCTCCAAGGTAGCGACGGGTTGGCCGTCGAATTCGAGCAGGAGATCGTCGTTGCGCAGGCCGGCCTGCTCGGCCGGGCTACCGGCTTGTACCGTGACCGGAAACGGTCCCGCCATCCGGGCTGGTTGGACACCCATGAGCCGCAAGCCGATCGACTTGTTGTACGGGGGGTGCACCGTGCAGGACGCAGTTTCCTCACCGCGCTGATAGACGATCTTGGCACCGCGCCTGGCGTTCGCCAGCGCCACTTCGACCTGCAGGTTGTTGAAGGAGTACATCTCCTTATCGTCGACACTCAGGATCCGATCGCCAGCTTGCAGACCAGCCGCCCAGGCGGCCCCGCCCCTGGTCACCGCGCCGAGTTGCGGGGCGTCGAAGTAGATTCCGACGTGAAACACCAGCGGGAACACGATGAGGGCGAACAGCAGGTTCATCAGCACGCCGCCGGAATAGAAAAAGGTGCGGGCCAGGAAGCCCTTGGCGTGCAGATCGTTCCGGCGTAGTTGCCCACGGTCAGCACAGGGGTCATCGCCCGCGACTTGTACGTAGCCGCCCAAGGGCAGCAAGGAGAGGCGGTAGTCGGTGCCCCGGTGGACGAATCCGCACACCCGGTTGCCGAAGCCCAGCGAGAAGACGTGGACATGGATCCCGGCCAGGCGGGCGCAAAGGAAGTGGCCTGCCTCGTGGATGAAGATCAGCAGGCTGATGCCGATGATGGTCAGGATGACGGGCATTGGGGTGATGGTCTAGCGGGTTTGCGCCAGGCCCAGGGCAGTCTGGCGCGCCTCGCGGTCGGCGGTGAGGACCTGGTCCAGGTTCTGGATGTCACTGGGTAGGGTGGTTTGGACAACATCGGAGACGGTCGAAGTGATTTCGGGGAAGGTGACTTCGCCGTTCAGGAACAGGTTGGTCATGACCTCATCGGCGGCATTGAGCACCGCGCCAGCGGTGCCCCCGCGTTGCAGCGTTGTGTAGGCCAGCGGAACCGACGGGAATCTATCGGTGTCCACCGGCTCGAAGGATAATTGGGAGAAACGGGCCGGATCGAATGCTTGGAATTCAAACGGGGTCCGATCCGGGTACGACAAGCAGTAGAGAATCGGCACCCGCATGTCAGGCACGCCGAGTTGTGCCAGCATGCTGCCATCGACGAACTCGACCATTGAGTGGACGATGCTTTGCGGATGGATGAGGACCTCGATCTGGTCGGGACGCATGCCGAACAGCCAATGGGCCTCCAGCACCTCGAAGGCCTTGTTCATCATGGTGGCCGAGCCGATGGTGATGCGCGGACCCATGTCCCAGGTTGGATGGCGCAGGGCTTGCTCGGGGGTGATCGCCGCAAACTCGCTGAGTTCATGGGTGCGGAATGGTCCACCCGACGCGGTCAGGTAGATCTTCCGCACCCGCTCGACCTGCTCGCCGTGCAGGCACTGGAAGATCGCGCAGTGCTCTGAGTCGACCGGCAGGATCGGCGCGCCGGATTCACGGGCCAATTCCATCAGGTACGGCCCGGCCATCACCATCGACTCCTTGTTGGCCAGGGCCAGGGGCAGGCCCTGACGCAGGGTCCATTCGGAGGCTCGCAAGCCAGCGGCGCCGGTGATGGCGTTGAGCACCAGATCCGGCTTGGAGGCCTCCAGGGCCGCCAGTTCGCTGTTGGGACCCGAGCACCAGGCGACCTGGTCGGGCCACCCGGCTGGTAGTGCATCTCCAGCCGAGAGGCTGCCAGCCGCCGGGCGGAACCGGGCCACCTGTTCGACGAGGGTGTCGAGGCTCTGATTGGCGCTGAGACACGCAACGGCGAATTGGTCCGGCCGCTCGGCGATGAGCCGGAGCGCGTTGACTCCGACGGATCCTGTGCTTCCTAGTACGGCAATTCGCTTCATGGCGTGCCTGAGAGGATAGATTGCACCTGGATCGATGGCGACCAGGATCTATGGATACCCGTGAGCATGACGACTCCCGAACAACGTGCGGCCTTCTGTCTGGTTTGCGGTACTTCCCTGGAAGCCCGGGAGATCTTTGGGCGGCGCCGTCGGGCGTGTCCGGCCTGCAATTTCATCGTCTTCGAGTCCACCGCCTGCGCGGCTGGAGCGGTGGTGGTCCGAGGCCGTGAGGTGCTGTTGGTCCGGCGGGCGATCGACCCAGGCAAGGGGCGCTGGGGCTTTCCGGCCGGATTTCAGGATTACGGCGAATCGCTGACGGAAACCGCTGTCCGGGAGGTTCGTGAGGAGACCGGCCTGGGGGTCGACCCGGTCCGTCTCCTCGACGTGGTGCTGTCACGGGACAACCCCCGCAAGTTGGTCAATCTGGTGGTTTACCTGGCGCGCGTCGTTGCGGGCGAACTGGTCGCCGCCGATGATGCTCTTGAAGCACGTTTCTTTCCCGTGGACGATCTTCCCGAAGACCTGGCGTTTGAGAACAACCGCCAGATCCTGGACCGACTCGTCCGCGAAACCCCCACGGGAGATTTTCTTTGAGCGATTCAGGTTCGGCCTACGGGGCCGCCGGTGTCGATATCGACGCCAAGTACCAGGCCGTTGGCGGTAGCACCGAAGCGATTCGTTCGACCTACACGCCGGGTGTTGTCGGCGATGTCGGCTTGTTCGGCGGACTGTTCGACCTGGGCAAGGTCCAGGCCGAGGGCCAGTTGCTGGTTTCGTCGATGGATGGGGTCGGCACCAAGGTCAAGATTGCCCAGCGAGCCGGCATGGTCGGTGGGGTCGGCGAGGACCTGGTCAACCACTGCGTCAACGACATCCTGGTGCAGGGTGCGCGCCCATTGTTCTTCATGGACTACATCGCCCTCGGCAAGATGGTGCCAGAGCAGGTGCAGGATGTGATCCGAGGTCTCGCGAAGGCCTGCAAGGAGAATGGCTGTGCCTTGCTCGGCGGCGAGACCGCCGAGATGCCCGGGGTCTACGTGCCCGGTGAAATGGACGTCGCGGGTAACATCATCGGGACTGTCGAACGCGCGCGGCTACTCGACGGATCGAGGATCACCGCAGGCGACCGCCTGGTGGCGTTGTCATCCTCGGGCTTGCACACCAACGGCTACTCCCTGGCTCGCAAGATCGTCTTCGAGGATCTCGGTCTGGAGGTCGACTCCCGGCCCGACGCCCTGCAGGGAGCGAGCGTGGCGGATGCCTTGCTGGCTGTGCATCGCAGCTATCTCAAGGAACTCTGGCCGCTGCTCGAGGATGGGCTGATTCACGGGATGGCTCACATCACTGGTGGTGGACTGCCCGACAATCTTCCGCGCGTGCTGCCCGAGACCGTGGCGGTCAAGATCGACACCGAGGCGATGCCCCGGGTGCCAGTGTTCGACTTCTTGGTGGAAGCCGGCGGGGTGCAACGTGAAGAGTCGTACCGCGTGTTCAACATGGGGTTCGGGATGATCCTGATGGTCGGGTCGGATGATGTTTCGATGGTTCAGGAGCGGCTCGCAGCTGCTGGCGAAACCTCCTACGTGGTCGGCGAGGTGGTAGCGGGCAGGCGCGAGGTCACGTTCTAGTGCGGGCATGCCTGGCGCTCGCAGGTCTGCTGGGAGCCTTGGGCTCGCTCGAGGGCCTGCCGGCGCAGACCGAGTTCGACCGGCTTTTTGCCAAGGCGGAGGCGATCGACAAGGCGTCAGCCGCGGTTCGTCAGCGCGCCTACCTCACCGCCTTCGACGCCTTCAGCCGGCTGCAGTTGGATAGCGCGGAGTATCGCCGGGCCTTGCCGCGCGGTGCGGTCAGCGCTCTGCACGGCGGTCGGTTTGCGGATGCCGCGGAGTTGTTGGAACTAGACTGGCGCCGGGCCGGGCCGAGTGCCGTGCTGCTGACCAGACGCCTGCGGGCCCTGGCGGGGGCCGGGCAAGCACGGGCCGCTGTCCAGCTGGCCAGGCAGCACGAGAAGGTCCATGCTGGTGGGGTCCGGGCCTGGATCGGTGACTTGACGACCCTGGCTGGACGGCTGGCTGACGCCGACCAGTTGCTTCTCCAGGGGAACACCTCCGAAGGCCTGTGGATGTTCGAGACCCTGGCGCAGGTCCACCCGGGAGAATCTACCCTATGTGCCAACCTGGCTCTGACCAATCGGCGCCTGGGTCGGCTCGACCGCGCTGCCGCCGGGTATCGTGCGGCCCTGAACTTGTCGCCGTCCGCAGCCTGGCTGTGGACGGACTACGGTCTCCTGCTCAAGGGTCAGGGTCAGGCGGAAGCGGCGGCGAAAGCCTTCATCAGCGGGTTATCGAAGGAGAGCAGACCCGGCCTCAGTCCCGCAGGGACCAATCTGGGCGTTCTCTCGGTGCGCACCGGGGACAGTCGCGGTCGCGATCCGGTCGCGGATGTGACCGCCGTCTTGCGGGCGCGGCCCAAGGCGAGGATGGCACAGCGGGTCCTGCTCGATTTGTTGGCCCGCAAGGGCCGATAGGCCCGACCGACACGAATTGCGATTCGGTCGGAGGTCTCCGGTGGCGCTGGGCAAGGTCCTCAGGAATAATCTCCTGTTGTCCGGCTCCTTCCGGTCGTTGTGGTCCGGAGTTTGCACGCTGTGGACCTCGCGAGACTTTCGAACCCTAGCGGAGACTTCTATGGCGCTGTTGGCCTTGACCACCCTTTCCCTCCTGTTCGCCCTGCCCCAGGGTGAGCCGGATCCCCGGTTGAAGCCAACTCTCGGCAAGTCCGATCTGACCGGCCTGAACAAGAAGGCGCAGGACTGGATCCCGGCCATCATGGAGTGGAAGAACAGCACCAAGGGCGGGACCAAGATCCGCAAGAAGCACGATCGCGCGAAGGCCAAGTTCATGAAGGTCTTCGACAGCAAGTCGAAGAAAGTGCCGCTGCTCAAGAACGTCGGGGATCTCCTCGGGATTTTTGACAAGACCTTCGCCTACAAACGAAAGTCCACGTCGGGTGAGATCAAGAAGATCGGCAAGAAGAGCAGTGACTTCAACTACACCTTGTTGGCGCCGAAGCGATACGACCCCCGCAAGTCCTACGCCTCGGTGGTCGTGTTGCCTGGCTTGGATGGCGACAAGGCTTGGAGTGATTCGCGGGAATACCTGGAGGCTTCATGGAAGGGGACTGCCTCCTATTCAGACACGATCTTCGTGGCACCGCAGATGCTGGATTCCGACTACGACACCAAGCCCGACTTCAGTGCCAGCGCCGGCAGTGAGGAGGAGGTCAAGCGCATCCGTGCAACTCTGGGGGTGTTCGGTGAGGTGCAGCGCACCTTCCGTCTCGATCGTCGTCGGATGTTCCTCGATTGTGGAGTCGGCAACTGTGCCTTTGGGCTGCGTCTCGCGACCTACTTCCCCGACCGTTTCGGCGGGTTGATCCTTCGTAGCCCAGTACTCGCCGACGGCCTGTCCCTGGACAGCCTGCGCAAGGTGCCGATCCTGCTGGTGTCGACGCCCGCGACTGCGGCGGTGTGCGACAAGATACGGACGGCCTTGGACGCCCTGGTGCCGGGCTTTGTGACAATCGTGCAGGGTGATGGGGCAGCTCCGCATTCGAACGTTGCGGCCGAGGTGGACACCTGGATCCGGAGCAAGTCGCGCCAGTTGTTCCCGGATGAGGTACTCCTCACCCCGAATCATGACCGTTTCCAGCGAGCTCACTGGGTTGAGATCATCGCCAGTGAACCGCTCGAATCTGTCGTCGCGGATGAACGCCCGACGGTCCTGGTGAAGTCTGATCCGGAGAAAAACCGCATTGTCATCACCAGTCGTGGCGTGTCGGAGATGGGCTTGTACCTCAATGACTGCTTTGTCGACCTCGACCAGGAGGTCGTTTTTGTGGTCAACGGCAAGGAGAGCAAGCAGAAGTTCCCGCGTTCGATGACCACCTTGACCAAATACATGCTCCGCCGTTTCGACCCGACGTTTCTGTATACGGCCTACTACCGTTTCGAGGTCCCCAGGGAGACCAAGACGGACAAGGACAAGTAGTTGGCGGACGCGGAAGTCGCCGTCATGAGACCTCGACTTGCGGCCTTGGTGGCTGGGCTCATCGGTTTTGCGGTGATGGGTCTCGAATTGACGGCGGTCCGCTTGTTTGCCCCGTACTTTGGTGACAGTGCCTACGTCTGGACCAACGTCATCGGAGTGGTGATGGTGGCCCTGGCCTTGGGCGCGTACCTGGGTGGGCGGATGGCGGACCGTGACTTGGGTCGCGACCGGCTGTTCGTGCTGCTTCTGACCGGTGGTTTGTTGGTGGCGGTGGTGCCGCTGTGCGCAGGACCGCTGGGAGGCTGGTTGGTGCCTGCGCACCTGCCCTTGGACTCGGCGATGCCAGCATTGGTGCGTGGATCCCTGGCGGCGACCGCGCTCCTGTTCGTGCCGCCGGTGCTGCTGGTTGGCTGCGCTGCGCCGATGTTGGTCACCCTGTTGGCGCGCGCCGATGGGCGGATCGGACGCGCCAGTGGTTTGATCTCCTGGACCGGCACCATAGGGAGCCTGCTCGGGACCTTTGCGGCGACCCACGTCCTGATTCCCCTGTGGGGAACTCGCGAGACGATCTGGTTTTGCGCGGCCTGCCTGTTCGTGGCGGCTCTGCTGTGTCGGTTCAAGCCGGCGGCGGCTGCCGCGTTGCTGGTACCCTTCCTGCTCGCCTGGGTGGTGCCGGACAGTCTGCGCCCGGTCGGGGAGGGGCAGGCCTTGCTGGCCGAAGTCGAGAGCGACTACCAGTTCCTGCAGGTTGTGCGGACCGGCGAGGCGGGCGACGAGCAGGTCCTGCTCAAGATCAATGAGGGCCTCGATTCGTTCCACTCGGTCGCCTACGAAGGTTCGACCTTCACGCGGGGAGGGTATTACGACTACCACGTGGTGATGCCGTTCCTGGCCGGGGATGGTGCGGACGTGCCTGACCTGCGGGTCTTGTCCCTGGGGGCCGCCGCCGGCACCTTTGGCCGCCTCTACGCGCATGTCCACAAGGAGTGCCAGCTCGATGCGGTCGAGATCGATCCGGCGGTGACGCGGCTTGGAGACGAGTTCTTCCAAGGTGCGCGGCCGGCCGGCGACCGCTTCGCGCTCGATGCCCGGGTGTTCGTCGACCACACCCAGCGTCGTTACGACGTGGTCCTGGTCGACACCTACAAGCACCAGATCTACTTGCCGTCGCATGTCGCGAGCACCCAGTTCTTCTCTTCTGTCGAGCGGATCTTGAAGGATGGTGGGGTGGTGTCGGTAAACGCGGGCGGGACGCGCTACTCGGATCCGGCGGTGCGGGTGCTCTGCAGCACGATGGCTTCGATCTTTGGTGTGGCGCACGCCTTCCGTGTACCCAACTCACGCAACTTCGTGCTGCTCGCCCGCAAGGGGCGTCCTGCGCAGCCGGATTGCCTGGCCAAGGTCTCGGCTGAGGATCCGGATCTATCCCAGATCCTCAAGGTGATGGGTCGTTCGTCGGCCTGGCGCACATTTCGAACTGCGCAAGCAGCTGGCGATGAGGTGCTGGATGACAACCGACCATTCTTGGATCAACTGCAGGAAGAGGTCTACAGTCGCGTCGAGACCACGCCGCAGTCGCTACGGATGGACGGCCCGCGCCTGGCCGAGGAGGTCCTGGCCGAGGTCGAGCACTTGTATGGTGCTGGCCGCATCGAGGCGGCCTTGGCGGCCCTGCAGACGTCCTCGCAAGCCACCGGTCCGCTCCGGCAGTACGCCGGCAACTGTCGTTGGATGCTGCGGGACGCCGGCGGCGCAGTCCTCGAGTACAAGGCCGCCCAGCAACTCGGTGTCTCGGGCATGGATCGCAACATCGAGGGCGCCCAGGCCGAGTTTGATTCCCGGCTCGAGGCCTGGGCGGTGCGTGACCGGAATGCCTGGGTGGCGCTCGGGTCGGTGGTCTTGTTGCTCGGATTCAGCGCAACGCTGCGGCTGTGGTGAACGGTGTCGGCGGGTGAGCAGGTGGGGCGACCCCGCCGCGGGGGCCGCCCCGGCAATGCAGCCAGAGTCTACAGGATGTCGAGGACGCCGGTGCCGGACTGCGTGAGGGTCTCGACCGCTGCGCGGTAGTTGACGTCCCGCGACAGCTTGGCGCTCCAAGGCAGCATCTCCTTGTCAGCCACCCCGCCCAGAGCGACTGCCGCGAAGGCGCGGCTCAATGGGGTGAGCTTGTCGTCGAACAGCATCTTCTTCAGGGGACGGATGGTCCGACGATCGCCGATGAACCCCAGCGCGGTTGCGATGGCGCTCAATTTTGCAAGGTTCGGTTCCTTGGCGGACATCTTCACCATCAGGGTTTCGGTGACCGAGCGGTCCCCGAGCTTGCCGAGGGACACGGCAGCCTGCTGAAGGAGATTGGGTCGTCGGATTGCACCACGCACAATTTCGTGGATCTGTTCTCGAGATCCCTTGTGGTCCATCAGCGCCAGGCCGATGCAGAGGTAGCCGGCGAACGCACCGTTCTTGGCGTACTTTTCCAAGGCGGCTTGCAAAACCGGGGCTGCCGATTGGTACTTGCCCAGACCCAGCGCGATTGCGATCGCGCCGCGGGCCTGTGGGTCACGTATCTTCTGGAACTGCTTGAGCAGGTCGTCGCCGACCGCTGTGTCGGGTCGCGGGTTGTTGGCGCCTCGCAGGGCGAAGTGCCGCATCACGCCAAGCCCAAGAGCCGCCCAGGGGCGGTCGAGAGACTTGCGGCCCTTCCGCAGCACAGTGCGCAAGCGGTTGCGATTGGCAGCGCCGCCGATCTGCCCCAGAGCCATCAAGGCGAAGAACCTGGTCTGCTGGTCGCGCCCGTTGTGGAAGTACTTCAGCAGGGCTTCAGAGAACCGCTGTTCTGACTTCAAGGTGTCTGCCGATAGTGCCATCTTGCCCAGTGCGATGGTGGCTGCACGGTAGATGTCATTGCCGCGCTTCTTCCTGGCGGTCAAGGCGGTCAGGAACTTGTTCTTGAAACGTTGATGGACCGGCGAGTTTCCGCGCCCTAGCAGCTTGGCGATCGCGGGTGGTACGTGGGACTTGATCAAGTCTTGTCCACGCCCGGCCCGGCGGTCATAAAAGGCTTCGAGGCTTGATAACGCGTCGCTGATCAGTCGCTGTTCTTTGTCGTTCGGATTGCTGACCTGCAAGTTCAGGATCGAGATGGCTTGAATCGCTGCGACCTTCAGGTTGCGGTTTCGAAGTCGCGCATCGCCAAGAAGCGTGGCGAGTTCCTCGAAGATCACGCGCTTCAGATCGATCTTGCCGGTGCGGTGGGCGAGCAGTCCGAGGCCGTAGATTGCGAACGACCGCGTTCGCACGCTGACTTCTCGGCCTGGCACCAGCCTGCGGCCTGCTGGTCGGTCCATCGCGAGGTCGATGAGTGTCCGGTGGGCCTTTGGTAGGCCGGAGATACCCATTGCCAGCGCGGCAGTTTCACGAATCTCCTGGTCGTGCTTGCCGAGGCTGTCGGCGAACAGTTGCAGGATTTCGAATTCTCGCTGATCGCGACCGATCTTGGCCATCGCGACGATGCAGGATGACAGGATGTCGCGGTTCTCGGTGATTACCATCGCTCGTCTGAGTGCGGGGAGGATGACGTCCTGGATGTCGCTCTCGGATGGCTTGATCTTGTCGATGCTGACCCTGCGACCCAGCGCGCCGAGGAAGTACTCGTCGGAGCCGGTGACCACCTCGGGAGCGTGAATGGCTTCCTTCAGGTTGATGAACGGGTCCTTGTTGAACTCCCACCAGTACTGCCACTTGCTCAGGTCATCGCTCAATTGAATTCCGCGCGGTGTGTGCGGCCCAGGGGGATTGGCCGACGGCGGTCCGTGAGGTGTTCGTGCGGGAGGTCCGCCGTTGGGAGTGCGTGGACCCACCCCAGGTGGGTTCACGGGTGGCACGCCGGGAATTCCAGTGGTCGGAGGGGCGTTGGAGGGGCTGCGTGGTGGTTTGGCATTTGGTGGGACGATGTCCACGGGGCCACGGTAGACACCGCCGTGAGCCAGGCTGGTCGCTGGCATTGCCATGAGGCAGGTGCAGGCCAGGCCTGCGAGAGTGAAGTTCTTCATGTGCTCCTCGTCTGTTTAGGGAGTGTTACCAGCGAAGAGCACTGCTGCTCTGGGACGTTCGCCAGATGAAGACCGGTCACCCGTGCTTTGCAAACCGGATGCCAAGGTTGGCATGCTGTCCTGAATCGATGCGGAATTTGCGTGTTGGTGCCGCGAATTCCTCGCAGATCGGAGGCCTGGCCCGGGCCGTTGCCGTGCCGTCGCGAGACGGCGGTGATTACGTTTCGGTTTCCCTACGATAGCCGAGGTCGATGTGCACCCGACCAGCACATCGAGGGGTCGCGATTAAACGACGAAGCCCTGCGGCACTGTGCCGCAGGGCTTCGTCGTTGGGGAACTGTCCTAGAGAATGTCGAGGACGCCGGTGCCCGATTGGGTCAGCGTTTCGACCGCACCACGATAGTTCATGTTGCGGGCGATCTTCGAGTTCCAAGGCAGCGGCTCCTTGTCGGCCACACCACCGAGCGCGACCGCGGCGAATGCGCGGCTGAGCGGGGTGAGGTTGTCGTCGAACAGCATCTTCTTCAGCGGCTGGATCGTACGACGATCTCCGATGAAGCTCAGCGCAGAAGCGATGGCGCTCAGCTTGGCCAGGTTGGTCTCCTTCTCCTGCAGCATTCCGGTCAGGGTCTGGGTGACGGTCTTGTCACCGAGTTTGCCCAGAGCGATCGCGGCTTGCTTGAGGAGGTCGGGGCGACGAACCGACTTGCGGACGACATCGTGGATGTCTTCCTTGGCCTTCTGCTCGTTCA
>JAYZDB010000143.1:0-17888 GCA_036338025.1 Planctomycetota bacterium | reverse complement strand
TCCCAACCAACCGGCCCTCCAGGCTGTTGAGGAGGCTGGCGAGTTCGTCCTGGGAGCGGTCCAGCAAGTCGGCGGTCAACCAGACCGGGTCGATGTCCGGCGAATCTCTTTCGACCTGGCGGACGCTGTCGGCCTTGATCTGGGTGGTCGGACGGTCGTTTTCCTCGGCGCGGAAGTCCATGACCTCACCTCTGACCTCGGCGAACGACCCGGTCGGCGGCTGTTGGCGCGGGGAATAGACAAAGATCGCTGACGAGGCCGCGCTGTCTTCCGGGTCCGGGTCCTGGAGAAAGAACCCCTTGCGGGTGCTACCCGTGACAACGCCCCTCGTGTTCACGATCTGGCCGGCGAGTGGGGAATACAGGCCGACCCCCTGGACTTGCTGGATGCTGCGGAAGCGCGAGTCAGACATCGATTCCTACTTGATGGTCTCGAGTTTCTCGCGGAGGCGTTTGGAGAGTTCGGCGACTGCCGGAGCGTATTGTTTCTGCTCAGCCAGGTTGGTGAACTGCCGCGGGTCTTTGACCATGTCGTAGAGTTCCGCTGTGCCATCGCGCCAAGACAAGTACGCCCAACGGGCAGTGCGCAGCAGATGGCCCTTCTTGTTGGTGCAGTAGACCTCCTGGTGCACGGTCTGCTCGGGGTCGGCGAGTACCTTGGCGAGGCTCTTGCCCTGCACGTGTTTTGGCACCGCCAATCCGCACAGCTCAGCCAGGGTTGGGTAGATGTCGATCTGCTGGGAGAGCGCATCGGACTCTGCGGCCTTGATCCCGGGTCCGCTGATGATCAGGGGGATTCGTGCGGATTCCTCGTGCAGGCTGAGCTTCTGCCAGAAGTCATGTTCGCCAAGGTGGTAGCCGTGGTCGGCCGTGAACACCACGATGGTGTCTTCACGCAGTCCATTGTCATCGAGGGCCTTGAGGACGCGGGCGACCTGACGGTCCATGAATGCTACCGATGCGTAGTAGGCGCGTAGGACGCGCCGCTTTTGCGTGTCCGCGGTCAGGCCCGAGCGCTTGGAATTTTTCGAGATGCCGAGCTTGGGAATGTCGGCCTGGTCGTTCTCGACGCTCGCCGGCAATTTCATCTGGTCCGCTGGATACGGCTCGTAGAACGACGCTGGTGCAACCAACGGGACGTGGGGTCGGACGAAGCCGACGGCCAGGAAGAAGGGTTTGTCACCTTGCTTGCCCAGCAACTCGATGGCCTTGTCGGCGGCCAGGACGTCGGGTTGTTCGGTGCCGTCGGTGTTGCCTTCCACCACGTAGAATGCGCCCCCAAAGCCGAGATTGTAGTGCTTGTCCTTCTGGAACCGCAGGCGTTCGTTGCTCAGGTTGTAGGCCTTGCCTTTGCTGAACCATTCCGGCGCGTGCACGCTGTAGCGTTCGGTCCAGGACGCGGCGTGGTCTGGCCCGTGCACTCCTGCGGTGATGTCACCGGGTATCCGCATGTGGTAGATCTTGCTGACGCGGAGACTGTTCCAGCCCTGGCTCTTGAACAGACCTGTCATGGTCAGCCGGTCACCGATCCTGGCGGTGAATTGGCTCGCGCCGCCGTTACCCATGACTCCGATCGACTGGGCGTACATTCCGGACATCAGCGCTGCGCGTGACGGGCCGCAGACCGGGAATTGGCAGTAGGAGCGCGTGAAGCGTACACCACGCTTGGCCAGTGCGTCGATCGCTGGCGTCTTGCACTGTGGATTGCCGTAGCAGCCGAGCGACTGAGCTCCGAGATCATCGGAGATCAAAAACAGGATGTTCTTGCGCTTGTGAGGTTGGCGAGTGCGTTTGAAAAACCGGTCGGGAAGTTTGCCATGCTCGGTCGAATGCGGGACCGCAGCGGACAGGGAGTCCTGCCGGGGCCTATTGTCTTGCGCGACGGCAAGGTATGGCAGGGCGAGGCTCGCCAGGAGGATCAGGGTTGGGGATGGTCGGGACACGATCGGATCCATTTTGGGGGAGATGGGCACAGTCCTTGTAACGCTTCGAAAGAGGAAGTTCACACTTGGCCCGGCATTTGCGCTGGTCGGAGCGGGTTGCGGGATCGTGTCGACCACTCACAATGCTGGACGGCCCACTTCGCACATTGTGGGTCGATCGTGTCCGACCTCTGCAGGTCGGGCTGTCACAAGAGCATGGTCCTGGATAGTTGGCCCGAATACGGGCGAGGAGTGACCCTATGATACGTTCGCTGACGGTGTGTACCGTCATTTTATCGATTCACATACCAACCACGGCGCAGCAGTCGCTACGTGCCGAAGATATTCCGATTAGTGCCGAGGCGACGGCGCAGGCCAAGGAGTTTCAGAAACTCAAGGTCGATAGGCGCTTGGTCAACAAGCGATACCGCAAGTTGACAAAGGAACTGACCTGGCACAAGAAGCTCGACGATGCGCTCGGCGCTGCCCGGCAGTCTGGCAAGCCGGTGGTGTGGATCCACGCGCTCGGCAAATTGACGGGCTATGTTTGAAGCGCTGCCCAGAGTTTGAGGGGAGTTTCCCTTCCGAGCGATGAGGTGTTGCCGCTGTTGAAGTCGGACTTCGAAGTCGGTTGGTTTGACATCAAGAACGAGGACTATACCGGCTACTCCTCGGGCTACGGTTACAGGTCCCACTGCGCGGTTGGTACGACCAATGGTGCCGGGGCTCACAACGTGCAGATCTTCGTATTGTCTCCGGACAAGGTCGTGCTGCACGCACTGCCCGGGTTCTGGGCGCCGGAAGATCTCGCTCGCGAGTTACGGTTTGCCAAGGTCCTGCACCGGCTCTGGCAGGATGACAACCGGACCTTGGCGCAGAAGCGTGACATGTACCGCCGGTTGCAGACCTTGGAGCCTCGCAACCACCCGGCCGCGACCTTCGCCCGCAGTGCCTGGCAACCGTTCGATGTCAGCGCCGAACGGGGTCGACACGAAGAGCGAGACACCGCGTTGCAGGTCGACACTCCCGCAATGTCGGACAACCTCGCGGGACTGCTTCGGAAGTCCTCGATGATGGCTGTTCATCGCGGACAAGGGGTGATGAAGCCACTCAACATGCTGGTGCACGAGCGTATGGCAGTGCGTCCTTTCGTGCCGTTTGACGAGTTTGATATCGAGAAGTTCGTCGACTACGGCCGGATGTTCTACGACCTCAACTTGCGACACCGCGAGGGCAAGAAGCTCGCTGGTCAGACGCGGTTGATGCAGAAGCGTCGGATAGCCGCCAAGAATGAACGGATCCGGGCACGCCGTCGCGGCTAGACCGGTTCATGTACACGACGGCGGGGAGCATCATGCTCCCCGCCGCACTTACCCGTGTTTACGGTTCGCTATTGACCGTACTTGATGACCGGGTTGTGGGTCGACTCCAGAGCCTTTTCGAAACCAGTGGAGTTCGATGCCTTGAGCGCCGGATCGGTCTGGAAGATCGTCTGCCGCTTGTAGGATGGAGGCATCATCGGCAGCAGGCTCTCCTCGGCTTGCGAGACCTTGAGTTGCCTGGTCACTGAGTCGTCCCAGACCGACTGCGCCCAGAAAGCCAGACCGGCGAGTCCTGGGCTGTAAGGGAACAAGATCCCAGGCCGCGGCATGTACACATACGCTGAACTGGTGGTGCCTGCGATCAGGGGAACCAGCACCAATGGGCCGCCGAGGTTCAGGTAGACCTTTTCACAGGTGATGCCAGGAAAGTTCATGCCAGCCTTGTTCCCGCCGAGGCTCAAGGCCACGACCACCGGGGCGCCCTTCGCCGTGTAGCGCGTTTGGGTGTAGACGCGATACATGTTGCGGAAGCTTGTCGTCGAGCTGTAGTTGGAGTTGTAGACCTTGGTGTAGACCCAGGTGGTTGCTGGGCGGGTCGGCGATCCACTGTCGGAGCAACCGGTGCCGTACTTGAAGTACTCGCCGGATGCTTCCGTGCCAGCAAGGGGAGAATCGAGGTAGTAGGTCTGGTAATAGCTGTGGTTCCACGTCTTGTTGTTCGCGAGGGCGCCACCCTGGAAGTCCCAGTCCAAACAGATGTCCTGCGCCCCGTTGTAGATCCAGACGCTGCTGAACGGGAACTTGATGGGGTCGAACTTCGCGGGGCTGGTCGCCGGGTAGCCGACAATCCCTGGCCAACTCATGCTCGAGCTGAACACCCGGCTCGGTGTCGAGGTCGGGTTGAGGGTGAACACCGTGTCGAGCTTGGAATAATCGCAATACGATATGTCCAAGGAGATGTTGGTCCACGAGCGTGCGGCGCCGTTGTATGGAGAGTAGTCGCGGTAGTCGTGGCGGAAGGCGACCTCGTTCATGACGATGACTTTATTCCTCATTTCGCCATCGAACATCATGATGCGGGGTTCGGGGTACTCACCGAAGATGTAGGCGGCGGACTTCCCTTCCTTGGTGAGAAAACCATCTGGGGACGAGTACGCGGTTTGACCGACTGCGATGCCGCATAGGAGGAAGAAACTCGCTGCATGGATGAGACGTGTCACGGATGATTCCTGTCTTTGTGTCTTGGATTCGGAGGGGCTGTTCGGCGAGGACGATTTGAGGCGCTGGGTCACCGAGACGTGATCTGTCCTATTTGACCCCGCGGATGACGTCGGATACAGGCAAGGCTAAACCACTTTCTCCGGGAAGTCCGCACTGTTGCGGGATGCCGAATTGGTCCGCGGGCGGGGTGCTCGGAGCCGTGGGCGGTGTGGTGGCATCAAGTTCCCCGCGCTATCGGTGCATGCGGATCTCGTTATGGCAATGTGGCTGGCTGATTCGACCCCTGGAAACCAGCTGCGCTCCCGGATGGTGGGTGGGATTTGTCAGTTGCGCGCACTCTGTGGGACTGCTTTTTGGTCCCGTGTTGAAGATGTGTTCTGGGAGGCTGTGTTGGGGGGTGGAGTTGGCCAAACGACAAATGGCGGGCCGTGGCCTGGGGTGATGCCTCCGTGATGGAGTCAGGCTGACTCGGGGTCGTGAGGTGACGCCTGGTCGGCGGCAGCAGCCGTGACGTGACTGGCTCCTTGGCGTATGCCCGGTCTGTGGGGCATGATAGGACCATGCTGCATGCTTCTGGCGTTGTGCTGATGCTGCTGACCGGCTCCTGCCTTGTTGGACAGGCGGCGGTCGACGTGGCTCGTATGCGCCGGGAGGTTCGCCATGACGAACTGCTGAAGTTGCTGGCGGCGCGCCTGGAAGCGACGGATCAGGCCAAGGTCAAGACCTTGGTGGCCCAGGATCTCGCGCGGGTACGGTTGGAGGCCGGTCTGCTGCAGCGGGTTGCACCACTCCCCAGGTTGGTCGGGCGCAAGCCCAAGTACTTGCTCGAGCAGCTCGGCGCGATCGAGAAGACCGCGGCTGAGGAGTTGGTGCTGGCGGAGTTGGCGTTCCACTGGGGTTCGAAGGTCGGCGGTGAGGCAGCGCTGGGTCGTGCGCGGGACCTGGATCCGGGGACCAAGAAGCAAACTGATGTGCTGCTGGCCCGGGTCCGGCGGCAAGCGGTCCCGCGCGGCGGCTACTACCGCTACCGCGGCGCGTGGTTGGCCTTGGCGGAGCGAGACCGCGCCCGCGCGATCGATGACGCACTCCACGCGGTCGATGCGGTGCAACTCGATGGCCTGGCGCTGCCCTTTCCGCTGCAGGTCGAACGATCCAATCGCACGCTGTTCGATGGCCTCGGCAAGGGTGTCGGCGAATCAGCCCTGCGGAAGTCCGCACAGCAGATCCGCAAGGGACTCGAGACCGAGTACGCGGAGGTCCGGTCCTGGCTGTCGAGCTACTCCAAATCCCCCAAGCGCCGGGCGGAGTTGATCGCGAAGCGCGATGGCATGCGCAAGGACCAGGCCGCAGCGCAGGCCTTGATTCGTCGCTACACCAAGCTCGAACAGGGGCAGGTGGATGCCTATCGGCAGAAACTCGCCAGCATGTACCGGGAATACCGCGCGGTGCTCGACCGGGACATGAGCGAGTTGCGTCGGGTCAGCAAGGCGCAGGCCTACGATTTGCACGAGCGCTTGCGCCGTCGAGAGAGCGCTCTCTTGTTGATCGACCGATTCTTGAAGGTCACGCGCAAGAAGTCCCTTGCGGTCGGGTCTGTCCGACCCGCTCCAGGCAGTACGGTGACCACGGTACACCTCTTACCCGGGCGTCATCTGTCCGGTCTCGAAGACAGTCTCTGGCTGCTGGTCAAGTTTCGCTCCGGGCATCTTCTCGACACCCTGAGTCGAGGCAGTGACATCCTCCGGCACCGCAAGCGCTTGACCAAGTGGGAGGTTGTCCTGCTCGACGAGGTGTTCTCCGAGGTGATCGACCAATACAACCAGCGGGTTGCGGTCAGTCTCGATTTTGCGGAGGTCGAGTTCGTCGAGGTTACCAACGCATACCGGCGGACCTTGGGTCTACGACCCTTCGAGCTCGAAGAACGCTTGAACGTCTGTGCGAAGAAACACAGCCGTGAGATGGTGGACATGGGATACTTCGGTCACATCTCGCCGGTGGCCCGCAACCGCGGTCCTAGCGACCGCGCCCGCCTCGAAGGCTACAACGGCGGCGTCGGTGAAAACTGCCTGGCTGGGCGGGTGTCGGGCAAGGGTGCGTTTGAGGGTTGGTACCACTCGCCTGGACACCACCGCAACTTGATCAGCGGTGGTCCGCATCTCGGCATCGGTGCCGTCGACAACCATGGGATGTGGACCATGGTGGCAGGCGGTACGGATTGGACCTGGCGGAGTCTGCACAAGGACCTGCCGCCATCCGAGCAGGCGCGGCTCGAGTCGCTGGTTCGTGAGTTGGTCAAGATCGCTGGAAAGCCGGGAGTCAAGCCCGATGACGAGTTGCTGGAGGCGGCCCGTCAGGCGGTCGCTGCTGAAGTCCCCGGCATCCTGCCAATTCTCGCGCGGGTAGCGTTTCCGATCACCCGGACGCCACAGCACAACGACCATCCGGCGTTTCCGGCCTGTCTCAGTCTGTTGGTCTCGGCCGAGGTCGGGACTACCTGGCGGGCGTTGCAGATTGCGGCGGTGTCGGCGGCTATCGAAGCCCTGCGCCTGGGTCGCGGATTGCAGCTCCGGTTGCAGGCCTGGGAGATCGTCAAGCCACACCTGTCAGCGGACGTTCCGTACGATGCTGCACTGCGTGGGGAACGGCTGGTTGAGATGGTCAACGACGTCTACAAGCACTGGGAAGATGTCGCGCAGTGGCGGTTCCGAAAACGTGCCGACACCCTTCCGCCGGCCGCCGCGCGCATCGCTGGCCGGGTCGGCGATGGGCCGAGTCTGAACTCTCCTCGCGCCATGATCACACGGCGGGATCGTCTCCGCATGGCCAAGAAGTTCGGTGGCGATTCGCGCACCGAAAAGGCCGTGGAGACTGGACTGAAGTTCCTGGCCAAGATCCAGGATACCGATGGTGCGTGGCGGGCCCGCTCGTTCGGTTTGCAGTTGCCCGGGTTTGTCGGCAATCCAGGCCGCGGCAGCGCGGAGTGGGAGGTCGCGATGACGGGCCTGAGTCTGTTGGCGTTCAGTAGTGCTGGCTACACGACCGTGCAGGGCGAGTATCAGGACGTCGTGCGGAAGGGCACCCGGTTCTTGATGAGCAAGGTGGTGGACTACGGCAAGTACGAAACCACCGGCAGTCACTACATGTACAGCCATGCGCTCGGTACCCAGGCCCTGTGCGAGCTCTACTCGTATTCGGCGGATCCAGCGATTGGAGCGACCGCCCAGCTCGCGGTCGACTATCTCGTCTACGCCCAGCACCGGGATACCGGGGGTTGGCGCTACGGAGTCAATGCTCCCGGCGACACTTCGGTGACGGGCTGGGTGATCATGGCCTTGAACTCGGCCTACAAGGCCGAGATCGAAGTCTCCGGATTCCGTCCAGCGCGGCGTTTTCTGGATCGGGTGACCGCCAGTCCGTACTACCAGGTCGGCTACATGAGTCCCGGCGACCGTGGCGCCGCCGGGATGGGCTTGACGGCGGTGGCGATGACCGGGCGCCTGTTCCTCGGGGCGCCGGTGAATGACTCGCGCCTGGTGCTACCGGCGTTCCGCATGATGGAGCATCTCCCGCACGCCGGGCGGGTGGATTTCTATTACTGGTACTACGCAACCCTGGCCCTGTTTCAGCTCGGCGACCCCTTTTGGAAGCAGTGGAACGCAGCCCTCAAGCCGGTCTTGCTGGATGCGCAGGTCTCCTCGGGACACCTGCGCGGCTCCTGGCCGCCGCGCGGGCCGTGGACGAACTTTGGTGGGCGGATCTACCAGACCACCCTCGGTATCCTGATGTTGACTACCTACTACCGCTACGACCGGGCCCTGAAGGTGCGCACCCACCCGTTTACCGGGGACATCGACAAGCACGCCGCGGTCTACTTTGAAGCCTTGCGCAAGGAGAAGGACTCGCGGCGGCTGAAGGTGGCTTCGCGTCGCATGCTCGACTTGTTCGGGGCTTCCTTGGTGTCTCCGATCGCCAGGCTGCTGAAGAGTGGCAAGGACAAGCCGGCGATGCGCCACGAGCTTGCCCGTATGCTGGTCGATATCGTCGAGCAGCGGCACGTACCGATCCTGGTCGACTTGCTAGGCAACCCAGACGCGACGGTCGTCGTGCACGCGATCGAAGCTTTCGCCCAGGTCAGTTCGAGATCCAGCGCCAAAGTACTGATCCAGCATCTCGGTAGCGGTCACCGCAATGTGCGTGCACATTGTGCGGTGTGGCTGGGACGCCTGGGGGACGCGGATGCGATCAAGGGGATCAGTGCACGGCTCGCCGTCGAGAGAGACGGCTGGGTGAAAGGAGAATTGAGCAAGGCACTCGCTGCACTCGGGCGGCGTTCGGAGCTGCACAGATTGCTCGAGAAACTGCTGCCGGCGGACTCAGAGGGCTACCTGGCTACCCTGCAGGGTCTGGCTCCGCTCGAGCAGCATGGGCTGGTGGGATTCGTGACCCAGTTGGAAACGGCACAACCGGCTTTGTATGCCAAGCTTCCCAAGATGCTCTCGACCTACAAGGGGGCGTCTGCGATCTCGATCCTGTTGCTCCTGCTGCAGAGCGAGAATCTGCCAGCGCGGACCCGGGCGGTGGTAATTCTGCGGGCCTTGACCCGAAGGAACTTCGGTTTCAACCCGAAGGCCAGGCTGACTCAGCGGACAACCGCGCTGCAAAAGTGGGCGCGTTGGTGGAAGAAGGCAGCACCGGGTTTTGGTAGCCAGAACTGAACCTGGCCGTTGCCGTTATTGCTTCTTGTTTTGTTCGTAGACCACCAACTGCGCCCAGTAGTGGAGCCATGCGTACATGTTCTCCAGGTGCTTCTTCCGTTGCAGGCGCTTTTGATACTCGGTCGATGATCCCTTGATGCGTTCGTCAACGCGACCGATCAGCGCGTCGCGATTGGTGACATCCTGCAACAGCCTGGCCACTGCATCGGTGTCATCCTTGAGCACCACGTAGAGATAGTGGAACCGCGGCACCAGCAGTTCGTAGGTCGGGTCCATCTTTGGATTCGCACGTAGGAAGGCGACAGCGGCGGCTTCGCGTAGCGTCCGGTATTTTCGGTATGCGAATGCCCGGTCACGGATCTTCTGATACAGGGCTGTGCGTCGCCGGCCCGCAGGGATCGGTGACTTGAAGCGCCGGCTTTTCAGGATCTTGCGTTCGAACGGGATCGCGTCGACGTCCGGTACGTCGATGATCTTGCCACTGTACCAAGCTTCGTAGAGGGTAATTCCCTCGAACACCTGGGCGGCAAGATCCGCGTACAGATGGCCGAGATACTGTCCCATTCGCTGCATCTCCGGGATGTTGTCGAACTTTTTCAGCAGGTGGGCGAGGGTGTCATCGCTGCCGGGTGGGTAGCCATGGTAGATGTTCTCCATCATCTCTCGGGATGACAGCGGCCGGCTGCGTCGCACGATGCGCCCGGTGGCCCATTCGTACCAGACGGCCTTGTGGAGGTCAGGAAGCAGAGCCTGTGACGGAAAACGCTGTCGCACCGCGCTGTGTCGTTCGTCGCCCGCGACTACGAACTCGCGCGCGGGTGCCACTCCCTTGGCCCAGGCCTGTGCGCGGTGGTACGGTGGGTCATCGGCCATCGGCAGCTTGGAGCGGTCACGCTGCATCGATACGATGCGCTGGATTGCTGGATTCGGATCGAGTTGGATCCGACGTTCGAGATTGCGAACCAGCGAATGCTGGACCTCCTCGCTGAAGCGACCGAAATCCCGCAGGGTGTGATCGACTTTCTGCTGGGCGCCGACAACTCCGAGCAGCGTGAGCAAGGTCGCGAGCTGCCTCACCTACCGTCTCCCGTGGCTCGGCGCAGGACCTTGCCGGGTCGTTCGCCGGTGTGTTTGCCGTCACGAACCACCGGCACGCCATTGACCAGCACCAGTGGGATGCCGGCAGGTTGAAGCCGGGGTTCCTGATAGCTTGCCCTGCCAGCTACCGTGGTGGCGTCGAATACCGTCAGGTCGGCGTGGAATCCAATGCGGACCTGGCCGCGCTGCTGCAGGCCGAACACCCGCGCGGGCAAGCCGGTCATCTTCTGAATCGCCAGTGGCAATCCGAGGACGGATTTCTCGCGGACAAAGTACCCGAGCACGCGGGCGTTGTTGCCGGCGCCGCGCGGGTGTGGCTTGCTCACACCCTTGATGGTGCGGATACCGGCGTCGCAGGCCACTGAGACAAAGGGCGCCCGCATGATCGTCACGACGTCCGCCTCGCTCATCTTGTGGTAGACCATGTTGACCCGCGAACTCCCACCGCTGTCGATGAACAGCTTGATCGCCGCGCGAGCCTGGGTATCCCGATCAGCCTTGCCGAAGAAACGCTCGGCGATCTGGGCCAGGTTCATTCCCGAGACTTCATCGTTGTTCTTTGCCCAGCTGACCTGGCAGTAGGAGAAGTCTGTGAAGCCGGTTTCGGCGAGCTTGCTCAGCAAGGCCGCGTGCATCTTGGCCTGGAACTCCAGGTCTTCTCGGAGTCGTGTGGAGAACGCTAAACGGCCGATGCTGAGTGCCTGGCTGGGGAACAGGACATCGAGGCCCGTGCTGCTGGCCTTGTAGGCGTACTGGTCGCCGGTCACCCGGTGGCCGGCGGCTCGGGCGGTGGTGAGTTTTTCGAGGATCGCCTTGCCGCGGCCCCAGTTGGTCTTGCCCGATGCCTTGAGGTGTGAGAGGTGCACCGGGATCCCTGCCTGGGCGCCGATCCGCAAGGCCTCGTCAATCGCGTCGAGGACCCGGTCGGCTTCGTTGCGCATGTGGCTGGCGTAGAGTCCCTGGTGTCGGCCGACAACCTTCGCGAGAGCGATCAACTCGTCGGTCTTCGCAAAGGTCCCGGGCAGGTAGATCAGACCGGTGGACAAGCCCATCGCGCCATCCCGCATCGCCTGGTCGACCAGCTTCTCCATCTTTGACAGTTCTTCCGGACTCGGAGCGCGGGCGGCTCGTCCGAGCACCGCGCTCCGTACCGTGTTGTGTCCGATCAGGCTGGCATAGTTGACGCTGGGGCGGCGTTTCTCGATCTGTTGGAAGGCCTTGGCGAGATCCCGCGCAGAGTTGCCGCAGTTCCCGCTCACGATCGTGGTGACTCCCATGAACACGAAGTTGCGGGCCTCCGGACGCCGCACGATGCCGCTCTCGGCGTGGGCATGGGTGTCGATGAAGCCGGGTGCGACGCAGAGGCCTTTGACGTCGATGGTGGCGCGAGCACCGTGTTGCGCGAGTTGTCCCAGGGCTCGGATCCGACCGCCGGAGATACCAACGTCGGCCTGCGTCCCGGGTTTGCCGGTGCCTTCGTAGACGGTCCCGCCCCGCAGGATGAGGTCGAATTCGACCTGCGCAGCGCTGGTTTCCTGGGCCGTGAGAGCGGCAGTCGAGGCCCCAAGGCCGATCAGTGCGGCAGATCCTAGGAGAGCGTGGCGGTATCCCATGTCCGCATCATCGTGGCCCACAGCCGGCCTTGGAATCGACTGTTTCGAAAGATCGGCAGGTCCTCGGGACCACCGATGGGCTGCTTGCACCGACCCGAGGTGCCTCTACAAGTTATTTATTATCCCAGGTTTGGGACCGTCCCTGGCGGCACGAGCCGATGCCATCGGGGGTTTGGGCAGGGGCGTCTTTTCGAATCCCGGGCGAAACCCTCGGCCGGCGGTTGGCTATGAGGAGGTGTTGACCCCGGGTCACGGGGAAAGCAAGCAAGGCTCACTTCCGAGGAGGACCGGGCACGGTGCCTGGAACTCCGGGGGCAAGGAAGTGAGCCTTGATCTTTTAAGAGGGTCGTCGGGACCCTGGATGTTCCCCCCGATTACGGTTTTTTTGCCGGTTTAGGGGCGGAACCCTCCGGTCGGGCGCCAGGGCGGGAAGCGTCGCGGACTGCGTTGCTGCAGGCTGTTGCGGCTATTCGTGGCGCAGGGCCTCGACCGGGTCCATGTTGGCGGCGCGCCATGCCGGGTAGAGCCCCGCCAGGATGCCGACGACTGCGGAGATGGTGAATGCCAGCACCCAGTGCGAAGGTCGCCAGGCGACATCTGCCCCCCAGACGCTGGTGGCCAGGAACGAGGCCACGATGCCGGTTGCCAGGCCGAGCAAACCGCCTGAGCCACTGAGCAGGACGGTTTCGACCAGGAACTGCGAGACGATGTGCTTCTTGCGGGCGCCGAGCGCGCGTCGGATACCGATCTCGCGGGTGCGTTCGGTCACTGTCGCCAACATCACATTCATGATCCCGATGCCGCCCACGATCAGTGAGATCGAGGCGATGAAGAACAGCAGGAGGGTAAAGCGCTCGCGGCTTTCCTTGGCCTGGCGCAGCAGTTCGAGCGGCACCACCATCGCGTAGTCGCCGTCTTTGTGGGCACGCTTTAGCATCCCATCGATGACTCCCGCTGCTCTGCGGACCTCCGACTCCTCCTTGATCTTCACCTTGATCTCGTGAAGCTGCACGCTCTCCATTTCAAATGTGCCGCCGCCACGCTTGATGTTGGTCTCCCCGAAGCGGGCCCGCGAGGTTGAGATGGGGATGAAGATGCAGTCATCGACGGAGCGCCCGACGCTGCCGCTGCGGCGGCCGAGCTTCTCGAGTACTCCGGTCACCACGAACCGGTCTCCTGATGCCCGGATCGGTCGGCCGAGCGGGTCTTGGAGGGGGAACAGGCGCTCCTTGACCGCCGCGCCCAGGACACAAATGTTGTTGGTATCGAGGAGGTCGGTTTCGTTGAGCCAGCGACCTGTTGCGATCTCCATGCCCATGACATCCAGATAGGCGGGCGAGGTGCCGAGCAGGACGGACTGCTGCCATTCGGTGCGAGTCCGGACCTGCTTGTCGGTCTGGCGCACCGATACGATCAAGTCGATGTGCTCCGACAGGGTGCCCGCTATCTTGGTAGCGTCATTGTAGGTCAAGCCGTAGGCCCGGGCGGTGTACGCGCTCATCTGCGAACTGGTCTCGTCCTGCGGTGGCTTGACGCTCTGGATCAGGATGTTGGTCGAACCCAGTTGCTTGATCTGTTCCTGGGCGGCTTCGCTGGCACCTTCGCCGATCGCCAGCATGGCGACCACACTTGCGACGCCGATCAGGATGCCGAGAGTGGTGAGGGACGATCGGAGCTTGTGGAGCAGCAGGCTCTTCATCCCCAGCGAGACAGTGGCAAACGAACCGCGCATCAGTTTTGGTTCTCCGTGATGCTATCCACCTTGCCGTCGACCAGGTTGACCACCCGCTCCGCCCGGTTGCCCATCGCCGGGTTGTGAGTGACCATGATGATCGTCATGCCTTCGGCGTGGAGTTCGTCGAGGAGTTCCAGGATCTCGGCTTCGGTGCTGCTGTCGAGGTTGCCGGTTGCTTCGTCGGCCAGCAGGTACAATGGGTCGTTCATGAGCGCCCGAGCGATCGCGACACGCTGTTGTTGACCACCGGAAAGTTCGTTGGGACGGTGATGGAGACGCCCCTCTAGACCGACCCGCAGGGCGAGTTGCTCGGCTTTGGCCTTGGATTCAGCGCCGATCCGGTTTTGATAGAACAGCGGAACTTCGAGATTCTCGAGCAGGGTCAGCTGCGGGATCAGGTTGAACGACTGGAAGATGAAGCCGATCTCCCGGCCTCGCATCAGCGAGAGTTCGGTGTCGTTCAGTTGAGAGATCTGGCGGCCGCCGAGCGAATACTCACCGCCGGTGGGACGGTCGAGTAGACCCAGCACGTTGAGCATGGTGCTCTTGCCGGAGCCCGATCGCCCCATGATGGCGAGGTACTCTCCACGTGCGATGTCGAGGTTGATACCGTCCAGGGCGCGCACCGTGGTGTCACCCATGTGGTAGTAGCGTTCGACGCCTTGGAGGTGGGCGATGTGGTCAGTCACGGGGCTATCCGGTGCTTGCCTTACTGGTTGCCGCCGCGTCGTCTGCTGCCGCCACTGCTGCTGCTGCTGCTGCCGCGACGTCCGCTGCTATCGCCGCGACGTCGAGAACTGCCATCCCGACTGGAACTGTCGCGCTGCTTTCTCGCCTCTGCCATGATCGTGGACAGCTTGTCCCACTCCGCCTTGATCTCTGGATCCGCTTCGAACTCGGCTTGGATGGCGGAGTCCCGGAACCAGGTGAAGCCGGTGAGTTTGGCCCCGAGTTCGGCATCTTTGGCCTGCACCATGGCCTTGAACGCAGTGAGCTTCTGCATGAAGCTCCCGGCGCTGCTGCTTCGTGTGCTGCCGCCGTCCCCACTGCCGCTTGCGTCCACGGCGCTGCTGCCGCTACGGCCCTGCATGCGGGCTTCGAAGCGCTTGGTGTCGGCGTCGGAGTTTTGTTGCGAAGTGTCCGCCTTCGGCTGTTCGTAGACTGGGTTGATGACGCCGGCAGGGTCGGCCAGGTACACCTTGTCGCCGGCCTGCAAGCCCGTCGTCACTACGATGTGGGTGTTGTTGTGCTGACCGAGTTCGACCTTGCGGGGCTCAGGCCCGTTCGGAGTGCTGAGCCAGACGTAGCTCACGGCCTCCTGGTGGCGGGTGGCAGCGATGGGAATGTAGGTCACGTCCTTGAGTTCGGCGACGATGATCTCGACGGTCGCCGACATGTTCGGTCGGATGCGCCGGTCCTTGTTGTCACTGAAGATGTCGACGCGGGTCTTGTAGACCTTCAGGTCGGGATTGCCCCAGCGTGATGCGGAGTCCGGTAGGGGAGCACGTCGGATGACCCGTCCCTCGAGTGGGTAAGGCAGGGTATCGACCGTGAGGATCGCCTTCTGGCCGACCTTGATTTCTTCGATCCGCGCTTCCTGGATGCTCATTTCGGCCTGCATATGGTCGACCGCCGGCAGCACGATCAGGGTTTGCCGTTCGCGCACTGACATGCCTTCTTCCACGTAGGTGCGACGACGGGAGTCACCTTCCGAGCCGTAGACCACGATGCCGGAATTGGGAGCGAGAACGACCGCGTTCTTGATCTGCGTGATCAGGTTTGAGAGTTGATCCTTCTCCAGGGTGTTCTCGGCTTCCTTGCTGGAAAAATCAGCTTCGGCCTGGGCGATCTGGGCCTTGCCGCTGGCGCGGGTCCGGTCGAGTTCGAGTCTGGCATCGGTCAGGGCCTGGTCGAGTTCGCGCTTGGTCTTCTCGTGGGTGTATTTCTTGAGAATTGCGAGGGTGTTTTCGGCCAGTTGCAGTTCGGTTTTCTTGCTCTGCAAGTCGAGTTGGTCCTTCTCGAGATCATCCTGGGTGATGAACTCCTCGGCGCGCAGCTTCACGCTCCACTTGTAGCGGTCCTCGGCCAACTTGAGACTCGACTTGGCCAGGTCGATGCGGGCTTCTTCGGCTTTGATGCTCTGCTCGCGTTCTCCCATCTCCTTCTTGCCGCTTGACAGGATCTCGCCGTAGAACTTCTTCTTGTCCATCTCGGCGAACTCGACGGTGTTTTGGGCCCCGCGGTTCTTGGACGCGACCTCCTCCCTGAGGATGTCGAGGTTCTCACGGGCGTTCACCAGCGAAGCGTTGGACCGTTCCACGGCGATTTCCTGGGTGGCGCGCCGGTCGATCAGGGCCGCTGAGTCGAGTTCGACGATCTTCTGACCCTTCTCGACGATGGAGCCTTCTGGAATCAGCCAGATGATGGTGGGCTTGCCCTCCATCTCGCACTTGACTCGCGTTTGCTGGGCGGCCTCGATGCTGGCGCTTTCGGTAACCGAAATGCGCAGCGGCCCGCGGATCACCTCTGCGATATCGGCACGCTTGACCGTGACCTGGTCTGCATTGCAGGCGACCAGCAACAACGGGCCAGCGAGTAGGATGCGATGGAATGGGGTGATCTGACGTTTCATTTCTTGTCCTCCCTGGGCTCCTCGGAGCGCGTGGGTGGATGAAGGGCTTCCTTGGGGATCTCCAGGCCTGGATCATACCGAAGCCCCTTGGGTTCAAGGGGTAGAGACTCCAGATCTCGCAGGAGTTGCAGCTTTGCGACGGCAAAATCGACCAGGGACCCGGTCAGGGACAATTGGGCGGCCAAGAGGTCATCCTTGGCTTCGAGGACATCGCGGGTCTCAGTCCGGTTCCGACCACCCGCTAACATGAAGGCTTCGGTCCGCTTGACACGACGTTCCGCGAGCGTGACCGCCGCCTGGTCGATCGCGTAGGACTTCTCCAGGGTCTTCAGGGTGCGAATCGTGTCACGGATGTCACGCTTGATTTCGTCCTGGAGTTGTTCGGTACTCCGCTGGGCCTGGGCGTAGGAGATCAAGGCCCGACGGTAGGCGTTGGCCTGGTCGTAGCGGTCGAGCGCCAGGTCGAGGTCGAAGCCGGCTGACCAGGAGACCTTGTCCCAGTCGATGTTGAAGGGCTTGTTGCTGCCTTCGGTGGGAACGTCCAGGGCGGCCGAGAAGTTCAAAATGGATCTCAGCGCGTCTTCGGCGACCAGGATGCTACGAGCTGCATCGGCTTCCCTGTCCCGGCTGCTCCGGTAGTCCATGCGCTTGCCCAATGCGAAAGCGACCAGCCGGTCTTCCACCAACTGTGCGCTCTCCAGCGTGACCCCCTGCAGTCGCTCGTACTCGCGTGGGTCGAGTGCGAGTTGGGAGTCCGCCGGTAGACCGAGGGTGATCTTGAATTGGTCGAGGGAGTTTTCGAGTCTCGCGGCGGTAGACAGGACGCTGTTTTCGGCCACCAGTTCGCGCTGCTTGGCCTGGTCGAGGTCCTCGGCGCGCTGCCGGTTGGATAGGACCAGCATCACCATCCGGATCCTGTCGCGGACCAGGCTCTGGTGATTGATGCGGGTGTTCTTGAGGTTGTCCATCAAGGACAGCACCCGGTAGTAGTCCTGCACGATGCGCAGCGCCAGGGTGCTGCGTGACCGCTCGAAGTCACGCATCGCGTAGACCACGTTGCGCTCGGATTGGGTGAGGTTCTCCCTGACGATGCGCGGGCCGAATCCTCGCAGCAGTGGCTGGGTGAAGGTCAGCCCGAGGATCGATGTGCCGTCCAGGCTGTCCCCGTTGATGATGGACCGCAGAAAGGTCGTCGCGAAGCTTGCCACCAGCCGGCCACCGGACTCGGTGTTGACCGAAGCTGACAAGGCTTCTCGAAACCGCACCTGGGCCGAGGAGTCATCGGAGCCAGAGATGTCGGCGCTGCCCGAGCTGCCGAAATGGGTTTCGAACTCGTGCTGTTCCCCAGACAGTGACAGGGCGGCGCGGTAGAGGGTCTCCTTTTGCCGTTGGTAGTCCCGACTGTTCTCGGCGGCGACATCGAGAGCGCTCTTGAGGTCGAGCACCACCGGCGTCTTCGAGATCTTCAGCCGTTCTCTCAGCGTGTCGACCGGGCGCAGGATGTCGAAGGTCTTGGCCTCACCGGTAACTGCTTGTGAGGCGCGGTTGAGGATGCCGTACGCCCGCTCGTCGGCACGAGCGACGTGTTCTTCGGTGCTGATGCACCCGGTCGAGGCCAATACGATCAGGCT
>JAYZDB010000142.1:0-17243 GCA_036338025.1 Planctomycetota bacterium | reverse complement strand
CTACCCTGCTGGAGGGTTCCGGACGTGGCGTAGAGCCTCAGTCGGTATTCTAGAGACTCGCGCGTACTCATCCGATCGGAGCCGACGTTGGTGTCGCCCGTGCCAATACGCGGGCCGTCGAGGGAACGCAGTGGACTCTTCGGCGATTGCTTCGGCGACTTCTTGGCGTAGGGGATCTGGTTGTCGTGGAAGACCACGATTCCTCCGAGTCCCAGGGCGATCAAGATCGTGATGATGACCAGGGCAGTGACTTCTTTGGTCGACATCCTGAACCTACCTGGTGGGCCGAACTGTGTTTGACGGACCAGACATCACCTTCACACATCCAAGGGTGTTTACCAGAACAGATCCCTCTTCACGATGTCGGGCATTCGATCCCGGACGTGAAGTCCCTCGCAACCGCACGATCGGGAGGATGACGGTTCTGATAATTCTCGCTGTTTCCATGAACTTACGACTGCTTGATAAATCGACATCCAGACGTTTTGACCTGAAGACCCGACTTGTCGTCTCGTAGCGGTCAGGGAAGATCCGATGTTGGGGAACTAGAATTCCCATGCTATGGTCGTTACCCAGCTGCCACGTTGGCCCCTGAACCCGCATGAGAACACCTTTCGCGCTCCTCTTGTTGTTACCGCTTTGTTCGTGCCTCAACCCGACCATGCGGGTCTACGCGGCGTACATGGACCTCGCACCCTCTGGTAATGTGGGTCTTCAGGACGCAGCGGCCTCCCAGAACGTCAACGGAATTCGCGGTGACCTTGATAGCGAGTTCAATGTGGGAGACGCCAACACGCCCTACGTCAAGCTCGATTACGCAATCGACTCGTGGGATTTGGAGCTGTCAGGGTTTCAGTTTGAGGATTCGGGCACGTCGACCTCGACGGCCACCTTCGGCGATATTCCCGCCGGCACGCCCATCATGAGCGAACTCCGAATATCCAACGTGAAGCTGGGAGTGCTCACGAAGGTTGTGGATGTCGGGCCCGTTGAGGTCTCTGCTGGGATGGCGTTCAGTTACATGGATGTCGACATGGATGTTGCTTCCTTGGTCGTCCTGAGAGCCCCGGACACGATGTACGAGGAGAGCAACTTCCAGGCGCCCGTTCCGATGCTCTACGTTCGCGGAGCTGTTGATACTGGGGTGGTGCGGGGTGAGCTGTCTCTTGCATGGATCGAAGCTGATATTGCGGACGTCGAGGGCTTGTTCCTCGATATCGATGCGATGGTGGTGTTCTCACCAGTGCCTGCGCTCGACATCTTTGCTGGCTACCGGTTCATCAACATGGATGTGAACGGCAAGCTCGACGGGCAGCAATTCACGACTCACATCGAGTTGTCCGGCTGGTACCTCGGCGCGGGGATCACGTTCTAGGATCACTCCGGCAGGGTCATGACCCGCTGGATCAAGGTGATAGCGACGTCGCTGCGCAAGAACTCCAGCCAGGCTTGCACGCTGTCATGCGGGCCCTTGGCGTGAACGGCTTGAAACGTGTTTCCGAGGCGCCACGCACCTTGCTGGTAGAGCTTCAGGCTTGGCGCGATCTGGTTGATTCGGAGGACTTTCACGGTTTGCACCCGGTCCGAACTGGTCTGTGACACCAGGCCCAGCGCACGTGGATTGTTGGCGACGTAGCCCAGTATTTCCGGGTGCGATTGCATGAAGGCTGTGGAGCCTGCAATCTGGGATCCGAAACGCATGGCATCTGCAGCGAGATCACGCCGTCGGGGCGCCGTCATGCAAACGGGTTCGATTCGGAGATGACTGCCACCGACGCTAGACCAACCGGTCATCCTGCCGTTGAGCATCGAGCAGAAGTCGTCGTAGTTCACGGAGTTCACTGGATTGTCCTTGTGGACGATCGGCACGATGATCCGGTGACCGAGGACTTGTGAGCGCAGCCCCTTGGCCTGTTCCGTGCTGGACAGCTTGCTCCCGATCATCGCGACGTCGGCCGCTCCCATCAGCAGGTGCCCGACACAGTTTCGATCCGTATCGATGTGCAGAACGAGGTCGAGGTCAGGTTGTTCAGCCTCGAACGCCCGCTCTAGTGGTGCTGCGACCAGCCGGAAGCTACTGGCCGAGCAGTAGACCAGCAGGGGGGATCGGCCGTGGCCAGCCAGACCGGCGCGCACTGCGGATGTGACTGCACCACCGCCGGGCGCGGCGGGGATGACCTCTGGTCGTGGGGTGTTGCAAACCGTGATCTCCGGTGTCGAAGCAGGCGGCGCGGAGAAGATCTCAAGGTGCGCGGCGGTCGGTGGTTTGACCCCGGGGCTACTGGCTAGCAGGACCCAGGAGAAGGTCAGAGTGCCGAGAATGCACAAGCCGGGCGTGATGCATTGCGTGATCCGAAGCCATGTCGATTTGTTTCCCAAAGAGCGTTCCCCTGTCGGTTCCCTGGCCAGCCTGGTGGGCTACCTGTCGGGATATCGGACAGCGTCACGCGGTGTGTTGAGAAGTCGGGCAATGCTCCAATAGCAACGCGGCTACCGGAGCTCGGGTTTTTGATCCGCCCGCGCTAGTAAGAGAGTTGGAACACCGGGCCTCGGTTTGGCTGAAAATAGCCGGCACGGGCGTTGGCTCTCGCGCCAGCACCAGAGATTACCGACATACGGATCGTCTCCTGGCCGAGTTGGTTGCCGAGAGTCACCTTGACACCGTCTGACATTGCAAACCCGAGCGAGGGGTTGACGCGGGAGTCCAGCACACCCCATTGGTTGTAGCCGACCGCCCCCACAAGTGCGGGGTTGGCGGGCACCGGCATGGAGAGCGTTGCGATGCCTGCGATGTTGGCCTGTATCGGAACAGACACCAGCAGATCAGTGTAGATATTGCATCCGGGCAGCCCCATGAAGGTGAGATCCAGCGGTAGAGGGACGCCACCCCAGGAGGTTGGGTTGGACCCGATGAAGCTCAGGGTTGGGGCGTTTGCGGGCGCTCCGAACAAGTGCAAATCGACGTTGCCTCCACCTGGGTTTGGTGCCGAGCCGTGGACGCGATTGAAGTTGGGTGGACAGCCGAGACTTGTTGGGCTGATGAGGTCGACGCTACCGCCATTTCGTGGTGGTGTATCAACAGCATCGACGAAGTAGATGTGCGTACGGTTGCGCGTTGCGTAGGCGAAATGTTGCACGACGATGCCTGTTCCCCCGTATAGAGGCTGCGCCACATTCAGCGGGAAGACCATCTGGAACGGCGCTGGAATGGTGGGGTCTGCGGGTGCCGGTAGAGTCGGGGTGTTCAGGGAGAGATTGAGTTGTCCCGCGAACACGGTGGTGAAATTCACGCCGTTTACGGCTGCCAGGTACTGCGGATCCAGGTTGTCGTACTGGCCGGTGAACGATCCCATCTTGATCTCCCAGTTCGGGATGACCGTGGGGTTGCGGCGCATTGGCTCGTAGGAGCTGTAGATCTTGTCGAGCCGGTTCTCTTCGCGGCGGTAGCGGAGTTCCAGGATCTTCGACCCAATCGGCAGACCGGCCAGATAGGACTTGTCGACGAAGGTCGCATGCCGGATTTGATCCACGCCCAGGGGCTCCTGGTCCAGGCTGTTGCCCGGCCTGGTGGCGTATGAGGGCGGGATGACGTAGGTATTTGTCTGCGCCAGGGCCGTGGCTGTAGCTAGCAGTGGTGACAGGACCAGTGGGGCGAAGAAGGCGTTGCGGGCTACTCTGGACATGTGTGGACTCATGGGCTGGGTGGGCCGCGAGAGGCGCAGACCCTCCACGGTATTTACTTTGTGTTCGCTGACAAGGATCCCGCCGGGGAAGGTCTGTATCTGATGTGTCTAAATGACCCGATTCGGGCCTCTTCTTGCGGTGTGCCAAATTGTCCTAATTGACTGAAACAGATTGTACCCAAGAATGGGGGGCCATGGATTTGCCCCGTCTTGACCTGGAAAACCCCCTGTCGTTGGTGGAACAGTTGGTTCTGCACCTTGCTTTTCTTCTAACCTCTCTATCTTCCGTACAGAACCGATGAGTATCTCCCCTGCAATACCTGGTTTCACTTCCGAAGAAGTCCGCAGCAAGATTGGCTTCTGCGAACAGCTCAAGGGCGGCGTCATCATGGATGTCGTCAACTCCGAGCAGGCCGCGATCGCTGAGGAGGCGGGCGCGGTCGCCGTCATGGCGCTTGAGCGAGTGCCTTCAGACATCCGCTCCGATGGTGGGGTGGCGCGTGCATCGGACCCGGAGATGATCCAGGCGATCCAGAAGGTCACATCGATCCCGGTGATGGCCAAGGTCCGCATCGGCCACTTTGTCGAAGCGCAGATTCTCGAGGCCCTGGAGGTCGATTGCATCGACGAAAGCGAGGTGCTGACACCCGCCGACGAGGAGTTCCACGTCGACAAGCGGGTGTTCAAGACACCGTTTGTCTGTGGCTGCAGAAACCTCGGTGAGGCGTTGCGGCGGGTGCACGAGGGTGCGGCGCTGATCCGGACCAAGGGCGAGCCTGGCACCGGCAATGTCGTCGAAGCGGTTCGGCACATGCGCTCCGTGGTCACCGAAATCCAGGCACTGCGTGGTCAGGACGAAAAAATCCTCGCCAAGAAAGCCGTCGAATATCGCGTCCCGTTCGAGTTGGTGGCGTGGGTTTCCGAAGCTCAACGACTACCGGTCCCTAATTTCTCAGCGGGGGGCATCGCGACCCCCGCCGATGCTGCGTTGATGATGCAGCTCGGTGCGGAGTCAGTGTTCGTCGGTTCTGGTATCTTCAAGGCCGATGACCCAGCCTCGCGGGCCAAGGCGATTGTGCGGGCAGCGACCAACTACCAGGATCCAAAGGTCCTGTCCGAGATCTCCACCGGTCTCGGTGCCGCGATGCGTGGTCTCGAAGTCACCAACATGCCAGCTGAAGAACGGATGGCGACCCGCGGCTGGTAGCACATGCAGGGTTCGGGATCGAGACCATTGGTCGGCGTGTTGGCGGTCCAGGGGGACTTCGCTGAGCACCAGGAGGCGCTTCGCCGATCAGGCGTGGAGACGCGGCAAGTGCGTGTACCCCAGGATCTCGAAGGGATCGACGGCCTGGTCCTGCCCGGCGGCGAGAGCACGACCATGCTCAAACTGCTCGATCTGCAGGGTCTGTCCGAGCCGCTGCTCGACCAGATCCGAGCGGGCCTCCCGGTTCTTGCGACCTGCGCGGGGTTGATCTTGCTGGCATCGGAAGTCGTAGAACCCGCCCAGCGCAGCTTCGGTGTCCTCGATATCACCACTGCGCGTAATGGCTACGGGCGGCAGATCCACTCCGGCACCTTTCCGCTCGAGGGCGATTGTCTGCCAACCGGGGCCAGCGGAGTCTTTATACGGGCCCCCCGGATCTTGCGTGTTGGCGCGGGGGTCGAAGTCCTGGCTCGCTGGTCTGGCGACCCTGTCCTGGTTCGCAAGGGCCCGATCCTGGGAGCTTGTTTCCACCCCGAACTCCAGCCGGACCACTTCGTGTCCCAACGCTTTGTGGAACTTCTGCGTCCGGCCGATGCCCGAATGACATAGCGAGGTCCCAGAGAGGTCTGGCACCTGGTGTTTGTGGTCAGCTTGTCGGCCGACTAGATTGGTCCCTGGCCCAAGACTCCCCGGAGAATCTCACGATGATGAAACCATTGCTGTCGATGTTGTTGGTTGGTTTGGCCCTGACTGCCTGTGCGCCGAAGGAGGCCGGTGGAGGTCCAGCCAAGGTTCCTGAGAAGTTCAAGGTCGAGTTTACGACTACAGTCGGCAACTTCACCGTCGAGGCCACGCGCGCCTGGGCCCCGCTCGGGGCTGAGCGCTTTCACGAGATGGTCGACACGGGTTTCTACCAGGACATCGCGTTCTTCCGGGTCATCGGTGGGTTCATGGTGCAGTTCGGTGTGCACGGGGATCCTGCGATCTCCGCCAAGTGGAAGACGGCCACGATCAAGGATGATCCCGTAATCCAAGCCAACGAGCGTGGGACTATCAGCTTTGCGACGGGGGGACCGAACACCCGCACGACCCAGTTGTTCATCAACTTCCAGCACAACAAGCCCCTGAACGCCATGGGATTCGCGCCGTTTGCGAAGGTCATCCAAGGCATGGATGTGGTCGACAAGATCTACAAAGTTGGAGAAGGCGCGCCGGGTGGCCCTGGCCCTTTCCAGGGCAAGATTCAGGCGGAGGGCAACGCGTACCTCAAGAAGGAGTTTCCGAAACTCGACTACATCAAGAGCGCGAAGTTCGTGCAGTAGTGCGGTGGCCTAGAACCGCTTGAACTCGCCGCCGTTCTCGGTAGCGAGTTTGCGCATGAACCCGGCAGGGTACTTCTCACATGCGGAAGAATGATGCAAGCGGAAGGGCCATGACCCTTTGGGTCTTGTGGGCGACATACGGGTCCTTCTACCTGTGCCGTACCAACCTGTCCGCCGCCCTGCCGGGGATCGAAGACGAGTTCGGGTTCTCCAAGACCGACATGGCGTCGGTGCTGATCTCACTCAAGATCGCTTATGGGATCGGCCAACTGGTCAATGGCCAACTGGCCGAACGGATCTCGCCGCGCATCATGCTCGCCACCGGAATGCTCGCGTCGATCGCGCTGAACCTGGTGTTCGGTGCTGGCGCCTCGATCTGGTTCTTCTCGTTTGTGTGGGCCATGAACGGGTACTCGCAGGCTCTGGGCTGGACACCGACCATGCGTGTGGCGGCGAACTGGATGCCGGTCGCGATCCGTGGCCGCTCGATTGGGATCATCGGCACCGGTTACATGGTCGGGGCATCGTTGTCCTACGTCCTGTCCGGTTGGGCGGTCGACGAGTTTGGTTGGCGCGGCGGGCTGTACGTGCCCTCGGCCGTCTTGTTCGTTGCTTGCCTGCACATGCTCTTGTTGCTTCGGGTTGCGCCCGACACCGGTGCCGAGTCTGCGGCGGCGCGAGCAGAGGGCTCGCAACGGCCGTTTCGTGAGACCCTGCGACTTACCCTTACGAACGGCGACCTCTGGCTGTTGGCGGTGGCCTTGGGCCTGCTCAACGCCTGCCGCTACGGATATCTGGACTGGGGCATCTTCCTGATCAAGGAAGTGCAGGGCGAGTCGGTCGGCAAGTCAGCGATCAAGTTCGCGATCCTCCCAGCCGGCGGCATCCTCGGTGCCCTGGGGGCGGGCTGGGTCACGGACCGCCTGTTCGGAGGCCGCCGGGCCCCGGTGATCTGCGGGATGCTGGTGGCGCTCGCATTGCTGACGATCTTGTTCAAGACTGCTGTCGAGGCCGGCAACCTGGCGACCGTGTCGGTCCTGTTTGCGATCGGCGTCACAATCTACGGACCCCAGGTCTTGCTGGTCGGGACTGCTCCCACCGACATGGCAAGGGCCGGGGCCGTCGCCTCGGCAGTCGGTTTCGTGAACTTCATGGGATACATGGGGGCCTCGGCGGGCGATTGGTTTACCGCCCGGGTAGCGGATAGTGAGCGGGGTTGGGATGGCGTCTACTGGCTGTGGGCGAGTTGGGCGCTGGTGGCGGCGGCTTGTGTCGCGGTATTGTGGAATCGTCGAGCCGTCAAGGAGTCGATCGAATGAGAGCCATCATCATCGGAGCCGGGCGTGGACAGCGTCTGATGCCAACCACCCAGAATGCGCCCAAGTGCTACGCCGAGATTGGGGGACGACGAATCCTCGATTGGATCCTGGAGGCGTTTACGAGCAACGGCATCGACGATGTCGTTTTCGTTGGCGGTTACTTGATCGAGCAGATCCGGGCGGACTACCCACAGTTCACGTTTCGTCTCAATGAGGACTGGCCGAACAACAACATCCTTGAGTCTTTGATGCGGGCCGAGGACTTGATGGAGGAGGGGTTCGTCTCGACCTATGCGGACATTCTCTACCGGCCCGACGCCGTTGCCGCGGTCCTGAGTGGTGGGGGGGATATTTGTGGTGTAGTCGACACCTTGTGGCGCGAGCGCTACCGGGAGCGAACTGACCACCCGATGTCCGATGGTGAGAAGGTCCTTGTGCAGGACGGTTGCATCACGATGGTGCACCGCGACATCGAACCCGACCAGGCTCATGGCGAGTTCACTGGTGTCATGCGATGTTCCGCTGAGGGCGCTCGCTCCCTCGTGGAGCACTACCACCGGTGCCGCGCTGAATTCGCCGGCAAGCCGTTTCGTGAAGCCGTGACGTTTGAGAAGGCCTATTTGATCCAGCTTGTGCAAGAGATGATTGAGCGGGGAGTGCCAATCCACCATGTCGATGTGCCCGGCGAATACTGGGAGATCGATACCCAGCAGGATTTCTCGATGGCGCGGGCGGCGTGGGGAGAAAATCCATGAGCAACACGATTCTCTTTCCGACCTCGATCGTGGGTTCCATGCCGAGGCCGGACTCCGTGCGGGACCTCGTGATGGGTAATCACGAATTGTCCCCCGAACAGTATGAGCACGAGATGGATGCTGCCTGTTCCCAGATTGTGGCAATGCAGGAACGCGCTGGCCTCGACGTGCTCAGTGATGGCGAGTGGCGTCGGCGTTCGTACATTGGGGTGATTGCTGAGCTGGCTCATGGCTTCGAGTTGAGCACCAACTCTGCGGATGGTCGGCCGTGGACGGTTGTTACCGACCGCCTGTCACCGAAGCACACCGGGTTCATCGCCAAGGAAGTTGAGTTCGTGCGCGGGATCACCGACCGGTCGGTCAAGGCGACCCTGCCCGCACCGGCCCTTTTGGGCGAGCGCATGTGGGACGCCACCGCATCTGCCAAGGCCTATCCGACGCGCGAGGACTTTGTGCGCGACTGTGTGCCCATCCTCCGACGCGAGCTCGAGAGCTTGCGGTCGGCAGGTGCCGACATCATCCAGATCGAGGACCCACACCTCTGCTTGTTCGTCGACCCCGAGGTGCGGGGCCAGTACGAGGATCCTGATGCCGCCGCGGAGTTTGCCGTCGACACCGTCAACGAGCTGGTTGACGGATTTGACGGGGTCAAGTTGGCGCTGCACCTGTGCCGTCGGGCCGGAGCACGGGTGCGGGGTGAGGCACAGCACAGCGGTGGCTACGACCTGATCTTGCCGCAACTCAACCGGCTCTCGGTCCAGCACATCACCATGGAGTTCACCGATCCCGCGAGTTGCGACGCGACGGTGTTTGGTCGCTTGCGCGAAGATTTCGAGATCGGTCTCGGTTGTGTGGGAGTGACCCCCGGGGTCATTGATACCCCGGAGGAGATCGTCGAGCGGGTCGAGATCGTCCTTCGACACCTCGACCCGCAGCGGGTGACCCTAAATCCTGATTGTGGGTTCGCGCCGGGGTCCGGCGCGGCGGTGAGCATCGACGAGGTCTATGTCAAGCTCCAAAACCAGGTCGAGGCAGCACGCAGGTTGCGGGGCTGAGGGCTAGTCCCTGGCCGGCTTGGTCGGCTTCTGGGGTGCCTTTGCGGCCTTCTTGGTGGGCGGCTGTTTCTTGGCAGGAAGATCCGCTATCTCGAGCAACTTGACCATCCGAGATACGTGTGGCGCCAGACCGGAGAGCAGCACCGAATTCTCAGATACCGCTACAAGGGTCAAGTCCGATTCATACCTGGAACTTGTTGATACATAGAAGGGCCGCAAGCGTGCCGCCATATCCATGGCGTCGAGATGCTTGAGAGTGAGTTTCGTGGCGACCATGAGATAGACCTGCGCCTTGTCCTTCAGTTCCTGCACGGTCATGGGGACGGCTTCGTTGGCTATCCGTTGCTGATTCCACCCAGACCGCGTGGGTTGCATGTGGATGAATTCGTAGACCTTCAAGGACCGGTTGGTCTGGACCATCGCGAAGCCCTTGCTGTATGCAACCTGGCTGACGAAGGCCTCACAGTTTTTCGGATTGAGGGCAACGCTCTCCTGCAGTTTGAACGAATAGTCCGCAGGGTCGGTACTGACTTCTGCGCGGCGCGCCCCTCCGTTTGCGTCGGGCCCGAGGTCGTAAAGGTAGTTTCGCTTCAAGTACCGGGCAGCGCGGTCGATCAGGTCTGAGAGTTGGTATTCGCCGGCCTCGAAGACCAGGTTTGGCCGGGTTTTATCCTGGCTGGGGGCGGTCGCTGCCAAGGCCAGAAACAGGCCAAGGCTGGTAAGTCGGTGGATTGGAAAGGAACTATGACAGCTGTAACTCATGGCGGACTCCTATATGTCTATTGGGTTGTGCACCAGTAGACGGACCCTGCTCGGAGATTCTTCCAACGAGTTTCGAAGCAAGCTGCCTTGCCTAGGAGTGCAGGAACTCGGCTTTGCTGCGCGGGCCGTTCCGAAGGAAGTTCTCCACCCCGATGCGCATGTCCTGTGTGCCACAGGCCTCCCCGAAGCACTTTGCTTCGAAGGCGATGCCGTTACCCAGTGTCATCTTGGCGCCCTCGAGGATGGCCTTGCAGAGGATCGCGTCGATGGCGGTGGACAGGTGGCCGAGCTGCACGTCGCCGAGTGCGTCCGGCACGTCATCCAGCGGTTCCTCGTGGATCTTCGGACGCGGCATGGAGCCGTCGGCGAGGGCCTTTGCAACCTCGATCGCACGCTCTAGCAGGTCGCCGTCCACGAGTTCGGAGACCAGGCCCATATCGAGAGCCTGTTGCGAAGAAATCGGTCGTCCGGTCCGCATCATGATCGCCGCGTTTTCGATGCCGATGAGTCGGACGAGGCGTTGTGTACCGCCGGCGCCCGGGATGATGCCGAGGTTGACCTCGGGTTGCCCCGCGAACACCCGGATGCCGGACTTTGCGACCCGCAGCGTACAGGCCATTGCCAATTCGTTTCCGCCGCCGAAGGCGAGACCGTTCATGGCGCAGACCACCGGTTTGTTGGCAGTCTCGATGGCGTTCAACGTCGCTTGTGACCCAGTCGAAGCGCGCTCGCCGTGGGCGGCACCTTCGATCCTCGCGAGGAAGTTGACGTCGGCGCCAGCGACGAAGGCCTTCTTGCCGAAACCGGTGAGTACGATTGCCCGGACTTCAGGATCGGCGTCCGCGACTTCGACCCGCTGCTGGATCTCTTCGAAGACCTCCTGGTTGAGGGCGTTGAGGACTTTTGGCCGCCGAATGGTCAGGACCGCCACTCCATCGCTGTCGCTGTGTAGGACACTCGGGATATCGAAGGGTGTGTTATCCTCACCATGCTCGGCGAGGCACTTCGGAATAGGGAAGCCCTCATGCTTGGCGGCGTATTGCCTTACCAGGCGGAGCGCTTCGGCAGTACCGAGTTTGTTCATGAAGGAAAACGGCGCCTTGATCACCAGCGCCATCTCGACGCCCATGTCGAGATCGGCGATGGACGACAGCCCGGCATCTACGATCTCGCCGCATAGCCCGAAGTAGGCGCCCCGAAGGTCGTCTGTGACGGACTGGGCAATTTCGTCGGAGACCTCGACCGCTTCCCCTCGTTTGGCGGTTTCCCATGGTTCGCCGCTCTCGACCTTGGACTGAAGACTCGCGGGCGAGCGGAACCAAGGATTGATCTTGGTGGTGTAGTGGCCGAGACCGATGTTCGTGATCGGGTTCCCGCCGGTGAGGTTCATGGCGGTGAACGAGCCGATCCCGAGTCCGAGCGCCTTCATCGCGACGGTGTCGATCTGCTTGATCGATGCGGTACCCGCTTCTGCAATCAGTGCCGAGGCGAGGAACAGGCCTTCGAAGACCGGGTCGATGGCGTAGCCGTAGCGGCTCTTGACCTCGATCGGCACCTTGCCCATCCACTCATATAGCGACATCAGCCAGGCGGTGACCTCGGGATCGGTCTCGGCCGCCGGCACGATCTCGACCATCAGGTTGCGCTCGGCCGGGAAGAAGTAGTGGATGACGAGGCAGCGCTGCTTTTGCTGGGCTTTCTCGAAGATGACTTCCGGCTCGAGATGCGAGGAGTTACTGGTGAGGATCGCAGTGTCATCGACCAGCGCTTCGATCTGTTCAAAGATCCGACCCTTGAGCGACTTGTCTTCGCTCGCAGCTTCGACCACGAAATCTGCGCCGCGTACCGCGTCGTAGTTGCTGGTGAATTCGACGCCGGCGAGCATCGCGGTCTGCTGGTCTTCGCTGAAGGCACCGGACTCGACGCCCTTGGCGATCTTCTTTGCGAGTTTTCGTCGGCCGCGTTCCAGCGCCTGGTCCGATACGTCGACCACCACCGTCCGAACGCCGAGTGGTGAGAACACCTTGGTGAAGAACAGGGCGATGTCCGGCCCGATCTGACCCGACCCGATGACAGCGATCTTGCTCAGTGTCCGGCCGCGATGCGTGAAACTCATGGGGATGATTGCCCTAGGGGGATCGATGAAGGAGGAAATCCAGGGAATTTTGGGGCGGGGAGTATAGCCAAGGGCTCAGGCGGATCGACCCAAGAGCAGGGAATCTGTGACGGCCCGATGTCGGGCCCTCCGACCCGGGGTGGGTGAGCTACACTCGGGAGGTTATGAGAACGACCCTTCTTGCCCTTCTGGTGACGGCGCCGCTCACTGCTCAGATCGACGATCTGTTGGTTGTTGAGAAACGCAAAGACCTGTCGGCTCGCAATCACCTGGTCCAGCACCTGCGTGGCGTCAAGGTCACGGTTAGTTTCACAGATGTTTCTGCCAAGGAAGTTGTCAGCTACCTGCAGGCAGTGTCCGGCAAGGGCACGAACTTTCTGCTCGCCTCCCGCACCATGAAAGACGGTGACTACCCAACCGTCACCATGAAGCTGTCAAACATCTCGGTGGCCAACCTGATGGCGATATACGAGGAGAAGACCAGGCTGCGCTTCACCTACCGGGCAGGGCTGGTGTTCTTGAAGCCAAAGGACGAGGTCAAGGAGTTCACCTACCTCCGCATCTACGACGTGCGTGCGGCCGTCATGCCGATCAAGAACTTCAAGCCACGCTACAAGTTCGGGCTGCGTGGCTCCGGAGATGAGATCACGGTGGAGTCGGATGACGAGGAGCCCAGGCCGCTGATGTTTGACTCGGATCAGCTGGTGGGGCTGATCAGGGACAATGTCTTGAGGGAGTCTTGGGATACGGGCAGCACCTCCATCGAGGCGATGCGTGGGATCTTGCTGGTGCGGCAATCCGTGCGTGGTCATCGAAAGGTAGAGAATCTGCTGAGGAAGCTGGGTGCAATCCCGGCCCGACGCGTCGCCGCAGCGAAGCCAACTCGGTCGACCAAAAAGGCCCTGGTCAGGAACCGGAAGGTATCCCGGTAGAGTCTTGCGGATTCGGGTTACCCTGGGCGCCGCCCTGGGATACCCAGAAAGCCAATGAAAACGACCAGCGCCCTATTCCTAGCCAGCCTCGCGATCGCAACAGGGCTCTCGAGCCTTGCTAGCGTGTCCGCCCACGGCGGCAGGTATCGTGGTCCGAAACCGCCAAACCAGATCCAGCCGCCCTGGGCCTCCAAGATTCCACAGGGCAAGGGCCCCCAGACCACGCGTCCGCTCGGCGGCGTGCCGGTGCCTCGGGTGCCGAGCCCCGCCGGCCCGCCGGCATCAGGTCCGCTGACACCGCGCGGGGTTCCGATCGGTGGCGCCATCGATCTCGCCAGGTGGCAGGGGTGGTGGGAGATGAACCGTGACCGCTACCTGCTGGTCAAGGATGCCCTCAGCAGTCCCGCCACGGCCACCGGAAGCGACCAGTACTTCATGGGGCCGCAGCGTCGCCCCGCGGAGGACAATCTCCGCGCTTCCGAGTACGAGGCGATGGCGAACCTGATCCTGCCGGCGCTTCACGAGGCTCTCCGGAATGCAAGCGATCGCGACATCGTTTCCGCCTGCCTGGTCGGTATGGCCAAGATTGGTCTGGATACCAACACCATCAAGCTGCGCGATGTCCTGGTGAGCTACTTGTCGGCAACGAACCAGGAGGTTCGCGAAACCGCTGCACTGGCGCTCGGAATCTCTCGCCAAGGTGTGGCCCTGCCGGTGTTGCGGGAGCTTCTGTTGGACACGGCCACCGGCCGAGTTCTCACCAAGCGGATTGAGGTCGATTACCGCGTTCGTTCTTTTGCGGCCTACGGACTCGGTATCCTGGCCGCTAACGGTGATGCAGATACCCGCGGTCATGCGTGTCGGGTGCTGCGTGAGGCGCTGGCAGATGAGAATTCCAAGAACCGGGACATTCGAGTAGCGATCGTCAATGCCTTGGGAGTGCTTGGCGTTTCGCCGGACAAGAGCGGGAAGGATAAGCGGGTGCTGTGGCAGACCCTGCCCGCACTGCAGAAGTTCTACGAGGCGGATCTGGGCAAAGGGACGCAGATTGCGCAGGCCCACGTTCCGATTGCGGTGGCCAGATTGCTGGGCCGCGGCGATGGCCCGGATCACCTGCGCTACCGGGAGATCTTCTACCGGGACCTGTTTGCAAAAACGAAGCGGCACAACACGATCTACCAGTCAGCCGCGATTGCGTTGGGGCTGATGACGCCCCAGGGTGAGGCATCGGTCAGCGACCGGCTGTTTCGGTACTACGAAGTCGGTCGTAACCAACAGGCGCGCTACTTCAGCCTTATTTCAATGGGCGAGATTGGTGGCTCTGCCAACCGGACGCGTCTGCTCAAGGTTCTCGCGCGTGGCCAAAAGAACCTCGAGCGACCATGGGCGGCCCTCGGTTTGGGTGTGCTGTCTTACAAGCTTAGAAGGTCGAAGGGCGGTGAGGTTGACCGTACGGTCGGCGCGGCTTTGCTGCGCCAACTGACGACGGTCAAGAATCGCGAGACGGTCGGGGCCTTCTCCGTTGCCCTCGGGTTGTGCGGATACCTCGATGCCGCCAAACCGATGCGCAAGATGTTGCAGGATCATCCTCACCACGACGGCATGGCCGGCTCGTTGTGTACCGGGCTGGCCTTGATGGGAGATCAAAATGCCGTTGGATTGATCCGGATGGTGATGCACCGCTCAATTCGTCGCCCGGAAGTGTTGCGACAAGCAGCAATTGCCCTCGCGAAACTCAGGGATCGTGGCGTCGCGAGCGATTTGATTGACATGTTGTCGGAGGACAATCCGAACACAACGCGAATGGCCGCCCTGGCTGGCGCTTTGCAGTTCATTGGGAATCGACAGACGGTCAAAACGCTTCTGAAGCTACTCGGAGATGATGAGCTGACCAACCTGTCGAGAGCTTTCGTCGCCGCCGCGCTCGGAGGCATAGCGGACCCGATGCTGTTGCCGTTCAACGAACGCTATGCCAGGCATTCAAACTATCGAGCGGTCGTGGAAACGCTGTCGAATCAGATGACCGGAATCCTCGATCTGCTCTGACTCAGAGCTTGTCCAGGATTGTGTCGTGTTCCGGGAACTCGTCGCCCATCTGGCGTTTGTGCCAGACTTGGCGGCCGTCGCTGGTGACGATGAAATCTCCACCGCCACCCTTGATCAACTCCACGTCCGCATCCGGGTGAGAGTCACGAATCGCAGCAGCCAAACTGGCCGCCTGTGGTTCGTAGTCTCATTTCACGCAGTATTCGATGCTGATATTCATCGGGCCTGCGTGATTTCCTTCACGATGCGGTGTGCATCGTAGATCTTGTCCATGGCTTCGATGATCGCATCTGAGTGCACGGAGACAGAGCGCGGGACCTCGTCGGTGTAGACGAAGCGATTGCCGAGCATCTCGATGTTGCCGTCGAAGATCAGGCCAATCACCTCGAGGTCTTTATTGACCATTGGGCTTCCGGAGTTGCCGCCAATGATGTCGTTGGTGGCAACGAAATTGACACCCTTCGTCATGTCGATCTTGTCTTTGCGGTCGAGCCAGATCTGCGGGAGGTTGAAGGGGTACTTGTTGTCGAATTCAGCGTTGCGGGCGTACAGGCCGTAGAACGTCGTGCGGTAGGGAGCGATGGTGCCGTTGTAGCGATAGCCCTTTACAAGGCCGTCCGACAGCCGCAAGGAGAAGGTCGCGTCGGGGCTGACCTTGTTGCCGTAGACAGAGAACAGTGCCTGGCCAACCAGCGATCCCTGCACGCGCTCTTTTACGCTTAGGTTCCTCATCTTGGCGTTGGCCTCGGCCCCGGCCTTGGTGAAGAACAGGGCTGCCTTGATTGCGGCGTCATCGCTGTTCTCCAGGGCTTGCCGACCACCGGCCACCAGGTCTGCGATCTTCTTGTCATCGGTTACGACGCTCTTGCCCAGTGCCGCCACCGCTTCACTCGGAGTCTTGTCACCGAGCAGTAGCTTGACGTAGGGGTCTTCTTTGCCGAGCCACGTTCGCGCGCGCTTGAGGTGTGCCGCGAACAACTTCTGGGCGGTCTCAGTCTGGCTGACGGGAGCCTTGACCGCTTGTCTGGCAGACTCCGGTGCACCTGGTGCAGTGGCGGCCACCAAGGCCGCTGCTCGTGTCAGGACTCCGGAGTAGGACGGGGAGTAGAAAGAGACCTTGGGCTGTAGCTTGATCTTTTGTTGGTTGATCTTTTTGAGTTCGGCCCAGGCTCCTCCGAACTTCTTGGACAGCGCGGAGTCCTCGGTCACCTTGCCGCGGAACTCAGCTTCTGCCTTGTCCTTCTTCGCGATGATGTTTGGGTTGTGAAGCCCGGCGAGATAGCCGGTGAAGGCTTTCTGCGCGTTTTCTCGGCCGAGAACGAAGGTCCGCGTGCGTTTTGCATAAGCGGCGTCCGTCGCGGCGCGGGCCTTTACGATTTTCAACTCGTCATCGAACTGGCCGAGGCGGATTGGATATTGCGCCTCGCGGAGGTAGCTCATCTGGCCCTTGGTCAGCAGGCGGCCGGTCGAACCGGGGTTGCCGGTGACAAAGGCCAGTTCGCCCTTCTTTGGACCACCCTTGCTCCATCGGAAGTAGTGCTCGGAGGTGTCGGCTGGCTTGCCATCGACATAGGCGCGACAAAACGCGAAGTCGATACCAAACCGAGGGTAGGTGAAGTTGTCCGGGTCACCACCGAAGTGAGAGGTTTGGAGATGTGGCGAGCACACCAGCCGGACGTCACGATATATCCGGTACGAATAGACCTGAAACGCTGCCCCCTGGTGCATCGTGATGATCTGCGGGGTCAACTCCGGCCGCTCTTTGCGGGCTGCGGCGAGAATCTCCTCTTGGTTTTTTTGGCGCTTCGAGTTGATGGTCGCGTCATCGTCTCCCTCTTCGATCCCCGCGTTTACCTTGTCCGTGACTACGAGCGTGGAGATCAACTGCTGCACTGTGAGGCCTGGGACCTTGACCTCGTCGCCCAGCGTCGTGGCGTAGAAGCCGTCCTTGATCCAGTCGTTGTCTCCCTGCACCTCGTTGATGTTGCCGCGGACACAGTGATGGTTGGTCATGATCAAGCCCTTGGGCGATACGAATGACGCGGA
>JAYZDB010000141.1:0-7146 GCA_036338025.1 Planctomycetota bacterium | reverse complement strand
GGACGATGCGCTGCGGAAGAAGATCAAGGAACAGTTGTTCGCAGAAATGGTCCTATCGAAGTGGCAGGCTTCCCTCGACCGTGCGATGGCAGAACACATGCTGGCATCGATCAACGCGGCGACCGGGGCGGATATCGCGGTGGAGAAGGCCAAGTTGGCCAAGACCAAGGCCGATACTGCCCTCGAGGCCAAGCCCGAAGACGCTGCACTGAAGAAGGCGGCCGAAACCGCCAAGACAGAACTCGAGGCCGCTGAAAAGGCGGCGGAGACCCAAGCCAAGGCAGTGGATGCGCGGCGCGGCGAGTTCAATTTCAAGGCTGAGATCAGCAAGCTCGCGAACGGTCGCCCAGGCCTGAAGTTCATCGCTGTCGACAAGATGCAGGATGCCGAGGGCCTGCGAAAACTGACCGACGTCGGCGAGTGGAAGGACTCCCACCTACCGGGCCAGATGACCCTCGCGGGAGAGATCTACAACGGCCGGGTTCAGAACACCAAGAAGGGCTCGTTCATTTTCCAGGTCTCGGACATCGAGGAGCGTCCGTTCAAGGACTTCAAGGACCTGAAGGATGACCTGCAGGATGATTACATCACTGAGAACGCAGGGGAATTCGTCAAGGACAAGAAGAAGCTGTTCGAGGAGACCATCGAGAAGCTGTCCCGTGACCAGCTCAAGGATGAGATCGCCAAGATCGAGAAGGAAGGCAAGGACAAGATCCAGACCGAATTCGATGAGTGGAAGAAAGGCCTTGATGCAGACGCCGCCAAGGTCGAGGAGCTGCTCAAGCGGCTTGGCGACAAGAACCTCGTTGCCTACAAGAAGAAGTCGGCCCAATTGGACGCCATCAAGGCTGAGTTGGCCGGGGCGGACGACAAGAAGAAGTCGCTCGGAGAGACCATCGACAAGGAGACCGAGGACAAGATCGACGAGAAGCTGAAAGAAGCTCACAAGGATGTCCTGGCTTCTGCTGGCAAGACTGCCGGATTCAAGGTGGAGACGCTCGGACCCTTGTCTCGCGAGGTGCAGAACCTGCCGCGGTTCAAGTACCGCTACTCCAACGTGATCCAGGCGGTGTTCGGTGCCAACGCAGCCGATGCCGAGGCCGATGACGTGACCGAGCTGGAGGAGGACTCGATCAACGAGGTCACCTTCATGGCGCTGTGCTCCAAGGTCGACAAAGCCGACTCGAAGCAGATCTCACGGCGTCAGTGGCTGACCGAGTTGCGCGGCACTGGTGTGAGCTCGGAGTCTTTCGCCGGCAAGCGGATGCGGAAGGCCGTCGACCTCTCCTTCACCATCGATGCGCTCACCAAGGGTTATGGCTGGCGGCCGCCGTCGGGTCTACCGGCGGAAAAGGGCATGGCGGCGGGGCTCGACAAGTCCAAGGACTCCGAGAAGGACTCCAAGAAGGGAGATGACAAGGAGACCGAGGGCAAGGGTTCTGGCGACAAGCCGCCCAGCAAGGACGGCGACAAGTAGGCAGCGCGGTGTTTGCCGCCGGTGGCTACTCTGCCATGGCGATTAGCGAGTGCCCGAACGGGAATTCGATGTGACGCAGCAGCCAGCGTTCCGAACCCATGACCCAGCCGAAGAAGCCGTTGACCGGTTCCTTGAACTCATGGCTTAGATTGGTCAGACCCTGGGGCAGGCCGAACAGCTTCTCTTTGAGCTTCAAAACCATGACCGCCGGCAAGATCAGCGGGAACAGGAAGGTGTTGAAATAGGTGGTCTTCTTCGAATGCAGTCCGGCCTTGGCCAACACAGCGTTCAGACGACTGGCGGTGTAGCGGCGGAGGTGGTGGGCGACCCGGTCGTTCTGCGAGAACATGAACTGGTACGCTGGCACCGAGATGAACACCTGCCCCCCGGGTTTGAGGACTCGTCGCACCTCCTCCAAGACCTTCTGATCATCGGGGATGTGCTCAATGACATCGAACAGCGCCACCATGTCGAAGGAGTTGCTGCGGAACGGCAGCTCGTATCCGCTACCGGTCACCACACGCTCGTAGCCCCGCTTCTGGCAAAACCGCGTGTATTCGTGGGAGATGTCGATGCCGGTGACGTTGCCAAAATTGCTCAGTGGGCCGAGCATGCCGCCGGCGCCGCAGCCGATCTCGAGGATCTCCCGCTCGGGGTTCGGACCCTGCTTGCTCATGGTGCGGCCGATCAGGTCGAAGAAGATTGTGCGTCGGCCCTTGAACCAGAAGTGGTTCTCCTCGAGTAGGGCGAATTGTTCGTAAACGCTGAGTTCCATAGGATCTATCCGGGCGCGGAGGCCCGCACGCCCGGCCTGGCGACAACGATCATCTCATCCCGGAGATTGAGATACAGGCTCAGGCGTTTGAGCAGACTCAGGGGGCTACAGAGCAGCCCGGCCATTTTCGAGACCCGTCCGGCCCGCTCCGCAATGAAGCCGAGGGATACGTACTTGCCGCCGAACTTCGGGGTGTTGCGGACCACCTGGTAACCGGTGTCGGCGAGCAGGCGTGTGATGGTCTTTGGGTTGAAGTGGTAGAGGTGCTCTTCATGTTTGAAGTGCTGCCACTTCTTGCCCAGCATGCCAGCGAAACGGCTGTCGACGTTTTGGGTCTCGAGGATCAATACACCGTCCGGCTTCAGGAGTCGGCGTGCTTGTTCGAGCAGATCTTGGGGATTGGGCACATGTTCGATTACGTCCCACATGGTGACGAGATCGAAGGAGCCGGGTTCGAAGCCGGGGTGCTGAGGTGCCAGTTGCTGGAGGAAGCCCACGTGAATGTTCTCTGCACCGAGGTGTTCGATTGCTAGCGACGCGATGTCCGCGGATACCTCTACTCCGCGCACGTCGTGGCCTTCCTCCTTCATGACACGCAAGAAGAACCCGGCAGCGCAACCGATGTCCAAGACTCGGATGCTGCCCTGCGGGATGTAGGCCCGCACCAATTCCAGGCGACGTCGGAAGGTCCGCAGGTAGAGCGGTTCCTCTTCGGCATAGCAGGCGTAGCCTCGGGTCTTGGGGCTGTTGCTATTCCAGTAATCTTCGCCGTACAGCTTGTGCAGGGCGTCGTCGTTGTGCCGTGGCGTCACGTAGACGAGGCTGCAACCAGCACAGCGTAAGACGCGATAGGGCGGATCCCGGAACATCTCCGTGCCTTCACGACTGCCACAAAGCTGGCAAGCCTGGATCTCTACCAGACAGGCTTGACTCACCCAAAGTACTCCTTACCGGTCGCAACCGCCTGGTGGCCGGTGTGCAGTCCGGTGTGTATCTCATCCGCCACCGCTCGGCCCATCTCAACGGATTGGTCCATGTTGTTGTAGCGGAAGTTCCCTTGTCGGCCAGTCGTGATGATGCCCTTGAGGTCCTGAATGAAGCCCTGGATCGGCCTCAAATGTGACTCGTATTGGAGATCGTAGACCGGGTACGCATAGGGAATTCGCTTGATGAAGGCGTCGAGGATCTCGTCCTTCTCGATCAGGCCGACCGACATCAGGTCTTTCTCGGCGGTGTCTCGTAGGTCGTTTTCGTTCATTCGCCAGATCTCGTCACCGCGGCGGCAGGTGATCTCCGCGCAGATCATTGTCTTGCCTGGGGGCGACGCCGTCTTCGAGAAGTTGCGGAATTCGGAGATACGGTGCACGGTGAGGTGTTTCTCCGGCAGGTAGACCCAGGAATCGGGGCTGACTGTCTCCCGGTCGAGCTTCAGGTACACGAAGACGATCGAGATGTACTGCAGCGCTTTGATGTGTCCGAGGACTGCATCCGGGGCTGCTGGCGACAGTGCCTTCACCAGCGATGTGATCGGGATGGTGTTGATGTAGACGTCGCCGGTCAGGAGTTCTCGCTTGTGCTTGCCGTACTCGATACCGGTGACGTGCTTGTCTTCGTCGAGGTGGATCTTGATCGCTGGCGAGTTGACTAGCACCTGACCGCCGTGTTCCTCGATCCGACGAGCGTAGCCGCGGGCGAGTTCGCCGATGCCGCCGTACTTTGGATAGATGAACTTCCGTACCAGGGTACGCGGTGTTCCGCCCTTGCCAGGAAACAGGGTCTTCATGACCGTATCCCAGAGGCTGAGCAGCGTGATGCGCTGGCTGGCCCAGTTGGAAGAGATCTGGCTAGGGGACATCCCCCAGGCTTTCTCGGTGTACTGCCCAAAGAAGATCCTGTAGAGGGTCTTCCCGAAGCGTCGGGTGACCCAGTCCTCGAAGCTCTGGTCGGTGAACTTCTTCAACTTGAGAGTGTCCTGGCATCGCACCCAGAAGTAGTCGAGGAATGCCCTTACCAGGAGGTGGGGCGGCATGTTCTTCAGCACGTTCTTGGCGCTCAAGGGGTAGTCGAAGAAGCGGTTGAACAGCACGATGCGCGACAGCCGCTCCGCCCACACCACGTTGTCGCCTAGGATCTCCTCGACGTGCTTGATCAGGTTCTGGTCGGAACTGTGAAAGCGATGGGGTCCGAAATCGTGGGTCCAATACTCGTCGCCGTCTTCGATAAACGAGGACGCCATGCCGCCGATGTGCGGCTCGCGCTCGAGCACGACCACCTGGTGGCCGTTCTTGGACAGCTCGTAGCCACAGGACAGGCCCGCCAGCCCTCCACCGAGGATGATGACGCGCTTGCTCATGCGGCCAGGGGATCAGGAACGTGTGGATTCATGGAGGCTTGCCTGCCAGGCACAGGCAAAGACAGCACCGAACGAGAGGTACGGAAGTCTAGCCCGGCTCCGAGGCCTCGACCGGGTCCTGCACGAGTTTTTGTGTCGGGCCTCGGCTGAATCGTTTGCGACAAATCGTGCGGAACATCGACAGGGCGGTCCGGGCCTGCCTTGCGAGCGTGTCAGAGTGCTTGGAATCGCCTCCGGCACGTCGGGAATACGTCACTGGAACCTCGACAACCCGACACCCACAGAGCAGCGCGGCGCACATCATCTCGGGGGAGAATGCTGGTCCGGGTTCGCGAGTGCCGTCGCGCATGGTGTTCCAAGCCGCCTTGGTAAGGGCGCGAAAGCTACATCCGACGTCGGTAAACCGCGGTTCGTGTGGACGCAGCCAGAGCAGCTGGAGGAACTTGGCCATGAACACGTTGCCCCAGCGCAGGGCGAATCGCATGTTGGCGCCCTGTTCGACCATCTGCTTGGTGGTTCGCGTGCCCATCACCAGTTGGGCGTCCTCGTGCAGGTAGACCAGGAGTTTCTCGACATCCCGGGCCCGAAAGGACCCGTCGGCTTCGGTCAGGACGAGCAGATCACCCAGCGCGGCGTCCATGCCGGCCCGCATCGCGCAGCCGTAGCCTGCCTGGCTTTCACGCACGACTTGTGCGCCAGCTGCTTCGGCCAGTTCGGCGGTGCGATCACGGCAGTTGTTGTCGACCACGATGATCTCGTCGATCAGGGCGTTGGCACGGAATTCTTCCACAACGGCGGTGATGGTCACCTCCTCGTTGTAGGCGGGAATTACCAGGGATACGGTCTGCCCACGAAACATGCGTTGAGAAGGATAGCGCGCTCTGAGGGCAGGGATATGGTGGTTCCATGATGAATCGTTCCTGGCCCGCAGTTTCCGGCCTTGCCATCGCTCTGATCGCGATTTCGGTCCCGGCCCAAGAGGCGCCAGCGGTCGTCAAGCGCCAGAAAGTGGTGGTGATCGGGGCCAGTGTTTCGGCGGGATTCGAGGATCCGACCAGCAAGCAGGCAGACGGCTCGGTCAATCGCAGCTTCAAGCTCGACCTGGTGTTCAAGAAGGTCTGGCCGCGGAAGGTTGCGCGTGTCTACAACGCGGCCAACCTGCTGATGTTCCAGGACCCGGTCGGCGGCGGCCAACGGCAGGTCGATTTGGCAAAGAAGGTCGAGGCAGACCTGGTGGTGGCGGTCGATTTCCCATTCTGGTTTGGCTACGGCTTCCCGAGCTTCGATAGCGTGGTCAAGAAGGGTGAGATCTCGAAGCCTCGCATGGCCGTCCAGCAGGAGTGTTTCAAGATGCTCGACGAATTGAAGTGCCCGATCCTGATCGGGGATTATCCCGACATGCGAGGGGCCAGCACCAAGATGTTGCCGCGCCACATGATTCCCAACGCGGCGACGATCGCGGCCTTGAATGAGAAGCTCCACGCCTACGCAGGAAAACGCAAGAACGTACACATCGTGTCGCTGGCGAAGTTCGTCAAGCGTGCCGTCACCGTGCCGCAGACCTATTCATACGGTGATGGTGAGGTGGTGTTCCCAAAGAACTACCTGCTGCAGGCGGACCGTCTGCACGCGACGCGTTTGGGCGTTGTGGTGATCACGACCCACGCATTGTCGGCGCTCCCCAAGATGCTGAAGAAAGACAGCCCGTTGCTCGACCATGGAGCGACACTCAAGACCCTGGTGAAGTCCATGCGGCTTGAGGACGAGATTCCGCAGGACAAGACCGGGCGCTAACGAGGCACGGTTGCAGCAGCTAGCAGTTCGCGCCATCCAGGCAGATTACGCAACTCACGCACCACCGGCTCCATCAGGCCAGCGTGTGTCTTGGACAAGGGGCTGCGGGAGCGGGTTGATGCGACGAGGTTCTCGGCGGCAGTCCGCTCGCCCAGGGACAGATACAGCGCTGCAGCCAAGACCAATGGCCGTGGGTCCTTCTGTTCGGTGTCGATCGCTACCATCTGCTTTGAGAAGCGCTTCCACTGCGTCTGGGCGGCGACGTGGCGCCTGGCAATCATCAGGTCGAGGACCGTGATGAAGGTCTGTTCCATTCGGAGCAGCGCCGCGTCGGTCTGGTCGCCGCGCTTGTCCGCGAAGTCCGCGAGACCGCTCAACAGCAGGGCCAGATGCTCGCGTACCTGCGGGTTCTTGTACAGGATCACGATCGCAGACGGGCTCTGGCGCAGTTGTACCAGGATCTCGGCGGTCCACAGGATTGCCTTTTGGTCGTAGGGATCACGAAGCCGGAGTGCCTCGAGTGCTTCGAGGGCGTCGCGATTTTTGCCCTCGGTGCGTAAGAGCTCGACCCACAGCCACTGCACCAGGATGTCGTGCGGCCGTTCGCGTCGCAGTTGTTCGATGTCGGAACGAGCCGTCTCCAACCAGTCGCTGCCGCTGCGCAGAGCCGCCTGCGCACGCAGTTGACGGAAGTTGTGGTCGTAGGGTCGGTACAGGAGGGCAGCTTCCACGCTGGCCAGCTGACCG
>JAYZDB010000140.1:0-10163 GCA_036338025.1 Planctomycetota bacterium | reverse complement strand
GAGAGATTGTCGACAATCACGATCTCGTAGTCCATCGGACGGCCATCTCCCAGGTGCGGAGGATTGGCATGCAGTGATCGCACAGCATCAAGGCACACCTGCCAAGAGTTGTAGTTGACTATCAAAACCGACAGGCGAGCTACCGGTACGACGGTCACACCTTCCTCTCAGCCTCGCCGGGCGTGGCGGTCCGAGATTCCACCTTCCACTGATGGTCGTGGAGTAGTACCCCGAGGTCCTTCTCCTTCGCCACCTCGATGATCAGGTTCTCGCTGGTTGGTAGCTGGTGGAATCGGTGGAAGCCGTGACGATCCATAACCCCACACATCAGGACATACTCTCCAGCGAGGATACGCAGGTCGGGTAGGAGCAAGGTCACGAATCCCTCATTGTCGATGTTGACAGGTACCTTGTCCATTTCGGTACTGGCACTGAAGAGGATCAACTTGTCACGACGCATTACCGCTACGCCAACGGTGATCTCCTTGGGTGTGTCGCCATTCCTGAGGTGAATACGTACGCCGAGACCCTCTCCGGGCTGGAATCTGGCCCGGGGCTCACCAGTCGCCAGATCAATCAGAGTCGCCGAAACCAGGTGGGGTTGATCGCGGTAGAAGTCGTCCGGGTCTGCATTCAAGTCTCCATCATCATCCGACAACTGGTTCTGGAGCGTCGAATATTCATTCGTCACGCTCACCGCATCACCCTGCATACGCAAGGTGCCGCGATCCAGCCAGATAGCGTCATCACAAATCTGCCGGACGTCGTACAAGGAGTGCGAGCAGAAGAAGAGTGTCTTGCCATTCTTCTTGTAATCGTAGATGCGCTCGACGCACTTACGCTGGAAGTTCATGTCCCCGACCGACAGGATTTCGTCGATGATGAGTACATCCGGGTCCGTAGCCACCGCGACGCTGAATCCAAGGCGACATATCATGCCCGAGGAGTAGGTGCGGAGAGGTGCATCGATGAACTCGTGCAACTCGCTAAACTCGAGAATCTCATCGAAGCGCGACCGCATCTCCCGGTGCGAGATCCCCATCATCGCGCCGTTCATGTAGATGTTCTCACGGCCGGTGAAGTCCATCGTAAAGCCGGCGCCGAGTTCCAGAAGACTGGCGACATTGCCGCGAATTGAGTAGCCGCCCGTGTCAGGAAAGGTCGTCCCAGTCAGGATCTTCAGAAGAGTGGACTTGCCGGCACCGTTGCCGCCGATCAGCCCGACACACTGGCCAGACTCCACCTCGAAATTGACGCCAGTGAGTGCATGCACCGCCTGATGGTGTGGATGCTTGTTCCAAGGCATGAGTTCCTTGATCCGCCCGAACGGGTTGCCGTAGATCCGGTAGGTCTTCGACACGTCATGGACCGAGATTGCTGCCTGATCACTCATACTAGATCCGAGAACTTGTTCTTCCGGCTCATGAAGAAGCTGTAACCGATCAAGAGAAACAAAAGGGACCACGCGGAGGCGAGGCCAAGGTGGTACCAGAGTCCTGGCAACGACTCCACGACATGGTGTCCGTCAACCATCGGGACATGCTCACCCGCCGGAGTCATCACGTAGCGATGCATCTGGATGTGATCGTGGCCAAAACCGAGCGCCTGGCGGTGGCTCTGAACCAAGCCATACAGAGGGTTGAACTCGATCAACCAGGACCACTGACCCAGCCCGTAGTCCAGCAACTTGCCCTGAATCATCGAGTAAGGCCAGAACACCGGCGATAAGAAGAACCACGCCTGTTGTGCGATCGTGTAGAGGTGCACCGTGTCCCGCACCAACACCTGCAGGGTCGCCAACAAGAGGCCAACGCCAAGACACATCGTGAAGTGCACCAACGCCACCAGCGGTAGTGCCAGCATGTGCGCGCCGACAGTAATCTGCCCCAGCGACAATCCAACGCAGAGCAGCACCACTGCACCCACCGCGTAGACGATCAGCGCAACAAGGATGTTGGAGATCGGCAGCAATTCGCAGGGGAAGCGGACCTTCTTCACCAGGTTGCCATTCTCGAGCACGGTGTTGCACGAGCGGGTCGTCGACTCGCTAAACGAGGAAAACGCGATGATGCCACCGAACAGGTAGATCGCAAACTCGACACTAGCCGCCCCGGTCTGACCTTTGGGAGCAAACAGGAACCCGAACACCATGAAGTAGATGGCGAACAGGAAGATTGGTTGGACGAGTACCCAGAACAAGCCAAGGAAACTGCCGCGAAAGCGCCCGAGCAAATCGCGTCGGAAGAAGTTTGCGATCAGCGTTGTGTTGCTCGCGACGACCCCGGGGTAACCAATCAGCGGAGTCAGGTGGCGCAGCATCCCCTTGGGATTTGTCGCGGCGTCGTAGGTATGTAGCAACTCAGGAGTGGTCACAGGAAGATTGTCTAGCGCACTCGTCGTTGTCGGCAAGGCGTCGCTGGCTAATTCTACAACGCCCCGCAGTTGTTTCGGCAGTGAAGTATCAGAACCACCGAGACCGTCGGTCAGGCCCGCGGTATTCCGCCATCAACCGCCATTCCAGCGCCCGAAATGCAGGAACCCCCTTCCTATCGGTCATTCCCCGCCTTCTTCTCGACTCCGGTTCCGACCCCAGACCCTCTGAGGGTGTAGGCCATCCAATACTGGAAGTCCCGCTCCTTGGCGACGTCCTGCCCTGCCGCCTCCCAATCATCGTCTTCGGGATCGAGATCTCGCCCGGCTTCGCCGATCCGTTGCTGCTCAAAGCAGTAGTTTATCTGCCAACCCGATCCGTCATTTGTCGGCACAATCTTGGCGAAGAACCGGACCCGACGACCACCATCGCGGCCCATGATGGGCAATCCACCACCACGCCAGGTAGAGACGTAGAGTCGCCGCGTTCGATCCGTTTCTGTGGGGTCAGCCCCAAAGCCCCGCGTACCCGCGTAGCGAACGACCTCCGCAAAAATGTCCTCGGCGGAGTGGTTTTCAACCCGGAACTCGCGGAGTTCCGCACCGTACCCGGCACAACCGGACATCCAGAGGAACAACAGTCCGAACAAAGAAGTCAGGCGGTGCATCACCTGAACATAGCGTGCTGCAGCCAAACCTCAGCTTGAGAATCGATCAATACTGGATGAGAAGAACTGGATGAATAGTCTGTTACCGGCATGCCCGAGACACTTCTCTTCGACCTCGACGGGACCCTGGTCGATTCCCTGCCCGACATCGCAGCGTCGACAAACTACCTGCGCCGGCACTTCGACCTACCACTCATCGAACCGGCTCGCGTAGGCACCATGGTCGGCGACGGCCTCGCCGCCCTGCTGCAGCGTGCCCTGGCTGAATGCTCTGAGGCAAACCTCGAGGAGGCCGAGGTCATCTACCGAACCCACCACGAGAAGCAGTGCACAAGACTGGTGGTAGCCTTCCCAGGCGTGCGCAAATACCTGGCTCATTGGCACAGCGAGGGCCATCAGCTCGGCGTCGTCACCAACAAGCCGGTCGGCTTCTCGCAACGGATCCTCAAGCATCTGGATCTGGCACGGTTTCTACCGGTGGTGATCGGCGGCGATTCAACACTAGCCCGCAAGCCGGATCCCGAACCCGTACTTGAAGCGCTCGCCCAACTCGGGGCGAGCACCGAGAATGCCATGATGGTCGGCGATTCACCCGCCGACATCCTGGCAGGTCGGGCGGCGGGAATCCGGACGGCAGCCGTCCTGTTCGGCTATCGGTCCGAACCGGTCCTCCGGGAGACCGGCGCTGACGAGTATTGGCCGCGCTTTGGCGAAGCCGAACCCAATCACGGATCGCCGGACGATACCCCTTAGAGTTCGAGCGGCACCGGCAAGCCATCGCTGGAACGCGAGGTCTTCTGCAGGCAGGCTCCGACGAACGCGACTCCCGCGCGGCAGGCGTCGGGTAGATCGAGCCCTGCCGCCAATCCAACTGCCACGCTTGTCGACAGCGCACAGCCGGTGCCGTGGACCGGACCAGCATCGATCCGGCGGTGACGGAAGCTGTGGGTAGCACCGTCCTGGAACAATCGATCCTCGACAACCTCGCCATCACCATGCCCATCCGTGAGCAAGACAGCACACTCGCGGGTCAGCGCCTCGACCCCGGTTGGCGAGAGTTGGGTCGCCTCGTGGTGATTTGGCGTGATCATGGTGATCCGAGGCAACCACCTGCGGTAGGCCTCCAAAAGCTCGTCGACGGCGCACAAGCCACCGGCGGTCGCCGACAACACCGGATCGACGACGATCGGAACGCCATCGAGTTGCCCGGTGCACGCCTCCAGGATCAGGTCCAAGGTACGCGGCATCCCGACCAGGCCGACCTTGACGGCATGCACCGGCCCGTCAGCCATGGCGACCCGCAGGCTGCCCGTGACAATCGGTTCCTCGACGGGGTGCAGGGATTCGAAGGCATGCCGGTTTTGGATCGTGGTGCAGGCCGCGACCGTCAAGGGGAACGCGCCAAGTGTCGCCGCGGTACGGGCGTCCGCCGAAATCCCAGCACCACCGCACGGATCCAGCCCCCCTACCAGTAGGACACGAGGGAGTATGGAGGTTCCTGATTCCGTCAGCACGCGGATCCCAGTCTAGCCCCTCGACGAGCGAGGACTAGTCGGAGTCGAGTTCCGACGCGCCACCGAGACCGCTGACGGTACGGTCTTCAACTCCCATGCTACGCAGGATGTTGCGCTCGAGGCGACGTTCCAGGCGCTTGAGGGTGCGCTCGCTACCATCAGGCAGCTTGATACTGCCACCGGCAACCGACCCGTGCCCGCCAAAGGTACCCTCGCCGGCCAGGGCATCTCGGATCAGGCTAATGGCATCAATGGTGCCGTACTCCGTCCGAACGGACACGAAGTAGGTGTTGTTCACCTCTCCGCCACAGAACACCATGTCCTTGTGTTCGAACCGCAGCAGCAGGTCCGCAACTTCCGCCACCATCTCTGGCGCCTTGATCCGGCCCAGCGAGCACAGGACGAGGTTCTCGTAGATGCGTACGTTGTTGAGTGCTTGCCGCAGGGCGGAGAAATACTCAGGCGGGAGTGCCGGCGCACTGATCGCTGCCAGCTTCTGACGGTCGAGGAGGGTGGCGAGGTGTGCATACGCACACTCGTCGATCTCGCTGACATTGCGCGACAGGTCGGCGGTATCCGTCTTGATTCCGTAGTACAGCGCCGTCGCAACCTGCGCGGGGATCTCGACGCCTGCCGCCACCAGATAGGAAGTCACCAGGCTGCTGGTAGCACCAACATCTGTGCGCACATCACGAAATGCCGGAGGCGTCTCAGGCGTGGCTTCCGGACCGTCGTGGTGGTCGATGACGATGTCGATGTCGCGACCCTCAGGTAGAATCGTATGCCCGAAACCTGGCTGCGTATCGACTACTGCCAGCCGATCGAAGCCAGCCACGTTCACATCCCGCATCGGCGCGAGCGGAATATCGAGGCACTTCACCATCTCCTGGTTCTCCGCTCGCATGATGCGGCCACTCAGGCCAAATGCACATTCGACCCCGAACTTGGTGCCAGCGAGATGGGCGAGGCCGACGGCACTGCCCAACGAATCCGGATCCGGATTCGTATGGGTCAACAGGAGGAGTTTGCGTGTTCCCGCCAGCAGGCGAAAAAGCTCGTCCGCCTTGCTCTCGACCAGCTTGGCTTTCGTTTGATGTAGGCTCATGAAGTCCCCACCGTGATGAGGCATCCCGATCGCTGTACGGCTCTTCGGCCAAGCCGAGGGTCCACCTAGAGGCCAAACTTGTCGAGATAGGCTTGCACCCCTCTCAACTCCCCCGGATCTACACCCGGTTCGAGTTCGACCGCCACGGCAAAGCCCTTGGCTGTCCGACGTCTATAGGCCGAAAGCAGCGGGTAGTCTACACCCCCGGCCCCCGGAGGAAGGTATTTCTGTCCTTCGCAAAAATCACCTAAAGTCATTCCTAGTAAGTATTTCGAGCATCCTTCAAGAAGCTCGCCCGGGTCCTCACCGAGGAAGTGCTGACGGCAGGAAGCCGCGGTGGCATCGTGCCAATAGGCGATTCCGCAGCGGGAAAGGTCCTCGAAAATCGCAGCAAGACCACGGAAATCACCTAATCCAAGCACGTTACGGCTAGGGGTCAGACAAAAGACCACGTCGGGGTGTTGGGCGTGGAGTCGGTGGAGGGATCGACAAGCAGCGTCCAGAGCCACGTCGAGGCGTGCGTTGCGTCGGGCCGACAGGGTTCGTGCCGCCTCCTGGGTCCAACTGGCAGATGCGCTGGCCAGATCCGCAGCGACCACCTCCCCGGGCACCTGCACCACGCCTGGTTCGAGCAAAATCCGCTCGCAGTTCAAGCGGCGCGCCAACGCCACGGCTTGCGCAATCGCCGCCTGCGCGACGTTCTGGTCAGCCTGATCGACGGATGCCAGGCCAGCCTCCGACAGCGACTCAGCATCCTGCAGGCCAGATACCCGCACACCACCGAACCGGAACGGCAACTGTTCCTTGGCGCGTCGTAGCGCAACCCAGTCGATGGTCCGCGGCGATGGCGCCGGCAAGAGCCCGTGAAAACCATGATCCAAGGACCAGAGCAGCATCGCCCTGGGGTCTGACGGACCATGCACACTGGCAAAGCCCGCTCCCAGATACCGATCGACCGTCATCGTCGCAATACAATCATGTCAGCGAAGCGTGGGCGAGCCTGGATCCGGAGACTAGAATCCGGGACCGTGGACTGCGATCATGCAGCGTCGACCAGTAGCGATGCAAGCACCGCTGTCCAAGACATCAGCCTGTGGAGGGAAGTCATGCGAGGTCCGGTCACCCAATTCCTGCTCGTCGCGGTAGCGGCCGGCACAACCTGCGCCCACCCGAATGCACAGGACACCGGGAAACCGGGCAAGGGAGACCATCTCGAGCAAGCCGTCCGGAATTACCAAGAACGTCTGACCCGCTTGGAAGCCGTCCTGAAAAAGAAGCTCAGCCCAGGCAGCAAGGCAGCAGCAAGAGCCCCGCAAGCCAAGCTCAAAGCCGTGGAACAGGCGACCGCGGAGGCGGCGCGGCGTCAACAAGAAGAGCTGACCGCTGCCCTGACCCGCCTCGCCACTTTGCAAAAAGCGCTCACCGAAACCAGCAGCGAGAATCTGAAGCTGTCCGCCAGCCTGCAGTCCCAAGCGCGGAAACTCGCCGCTCAGAAGGCCCTGACCGAATCCGCCTTGCAGTCGCAGGCCGCGACCGAAGCCCGCCTGAAGACGCGGGCAACAGCCACGCAGCGGACAGCGAACCTGGAGACCTTGTTGGCGGCCACCCGCAGCAGGTTGCGCATCGCAGAAGAAGATCTCGACGCCCGCCTCTCGAAAGCCGAGTCAGCTTTGTCCCAGACCACGATGTTGATCGCCGAAAACCGCAAACAAGCCCGGTTGCTGGCCCAGGCCAACAAGCGCAAGGCCGATCTTGCCGCCAAACTCAAGCAACTGCGCCAGAAGTTGACCAGCGCCCAGGGGTCCACGAAGGCACCCAAGAGCAAGAAGAAGGCTCGCGATCGCAGGAAGGTCCGCGTAGCGCCGACCAACCAGTCGAAAGCCCAGCAGGGCAAGCGGCGCCGCGCCAAGAACCCCACCCCGACCCGGCGCATCAACATCTGATGCCGGGGCCAGACTCGGTCACCCACGGGATCATCGACGTCGGCTCCAACGCGATCCGAATGTATGTCGTCTCGGTCCAGGGTGCAGAGGTCCAACACCTGAGCAAGCGTCGAGCACCAGTACGCCTGGGCAGCTACGTATTCGATCACGGAATAATCTCCGAAGAGCTTCAGACTGACGTGCTCGAGGCATTGCGGGGTTTTCAGGTGGAATTCGCCTCGCAGGGCGTGCAACGAGTCACCGCCATCGCCACCTCGGCAACCCGCGAGGCCCACAACCATCCGGAGTTGGTAGCTCGCATCCGCAACGAGTTGGGCATTGAGCTGTCGGTGATCTCGGGTCAGGCCGAAGCAGAGCTGCTGGCCACGGCGATGGGCACCCGGATCGATGCATCGCGCGGTCGATCCCTCTGGCTGGATCTCGGCGGCGGCAGCGTCGAAATCGTAACTGTGGATGCAGAGTCCGAACGAACCGGCAGGGGATCCTACCCCCTGGGCGCCCTGCGGCTGCTGCGTGAAACATCTACTGATTGTCCGCCGCACGGTCCAGGCTTCGTAGCCCGACTCAACGAGTGCATCTTGCACTTCGAAGCCGAAATTCGCTCCCTGGTCTCGGGTCCAGTGCACAGGTTCGGGGCGGCGGGCGGCAGCCTCGTGAGCCTGGAGCGACTGATGCGCAAGAACGACGCCAGCCTGGATGCTGGCGACGGCATTCGACTACTCGAACTCAACCGTCTTACCGAGTGGCTGGACTTGTTGGCCAACCGCACCTGCGCGCAACGCATGAGCGAATTCGACTTGCCGCCCGACCGGGCGGACACCATCGTACCGGCGGCGGCGGTAACCGTTTGCATTGCGAAGATCGCCGACATCGCAGAGGTCCTCGTCCCGGACGTCGATCTCAAGGATGCTCTGGTAGAACAACTGCGGAATCCAGCACGATGAAGACGGTAGTCCAACGCGTCGCTCGGGCGAGTGTGACGGTCGACGGCTGTGTCGTCGGGTCGATCGGGCTGGGTGCACTCCTGCTGGTCGGCGTGGAAGACGGCGACGCCCTCGCTGACGCCGACGCAACCGCCCAGAAGATCTCCAAGATGCGTTTCTTCCCCGGCGACACACCGATGGACCGTAGCCTCGTCGAGGTCGGTGGCGGCTGCCTGGTGATCAGCCAATTCACGCTCGCCGCCAATATCAGGAAGGGCAATCGACCGAGTTTCACCCGGGCGCTGCACCCCGAGCAGGCTGAACCGCTCTACCAGCGGGTCGTCGAGCAGTTGGAGGACGCCGGAATCACCACCGCGACAGGTTCGTTCGGCGCCCACATGGACGTCGAGTTGGTAAACGAGGGTCCAGTCACCTTGCTGGTCGACACCCGGGAAGGCCGGATCCTGTAGGGACGCCCAGCCGCGGGCATATCTGCAAAGGACGCCCGATGATGCGTCGCAACGCCGATAGCAAGGCACGGTCATCGGACGCCGCATTTTTCCCACGTCTGGTATCAAACGGGCAACGCGACATAGGCAAAACCCCAGCAGTTTCCGGCAGATACTATTGCCACCTCGGCAACGAATCCGCCCCTTAGCAAGGGACCCGGGATACCATAACTTGGGCATCTCGTCCTGCCTGCCCAGATCAACACCATGCAGATCCAGTGTCTCCGCACCTGTTTGGCGTCCGCGCTACTGCTCTGCGTGTCGGTCCCGGTCCACGCCCAGGCATTCGTAAACTTCGAGAGTCCGTCGATCCACCCGATTTCGGTATCCGCAGACGGGCAGCGTCTGCTGGTTGTCAACACCCCCGACAACCGACTGGCAATCTATTCCCTCGCGCAGCCAGGGCAGCCGGTCCTGCTACGCGAAGTGTTCGTCGGCATCGAGCCGGTGAGTGTGCGCCACCGCACCAAGGGCGAGGCCTGGGTGGTCAACCAGCTCTCGGATTCCGTCAGCGTGGTCGACACGACCCGGGGGGTTGTCACGGCGACCTTGCACGTCGTCGATGAACCCGCCGACGTGGCGTTCGCAGCTGGCAAGGCTTTCGTGTCCGCGGCTGGCAGCGATGCAATCGCGGTCTTCGACGCAGCAACGCACCAAGACCTGGGTCGCATCGACCTCATTGGCGATGAGCCACGCGATCTGGTCGCGAGTCCTGATGGCAAGACCGTGTGGGTGGTTGTGCACCGTTCCGGCAACGAGACCACGATCCTGCCTTTGGAAGATGCACCGGCACCACCGCCGCCGGTCAATCCGAATCTGCCGACTCCGCCGCAAGTCGCCCTGATCATCGACAGCGAAGATCCGACCTGGATCAACAAGCATGACGTCGTGCTACCGGACTACGACCTGATCGAAATCGACACCGCCACGCAACTGGTCCGCAAGAGCTATTCGGCGGTCGGCACCCTCAACTTCGGTGCAGCCCTGCGGCCCGGTACCGAGGAAATCTGGGTGGCCAATACCGAGGCGCGCAACAAGGTACGGTTCGTCACCGCCCTGCGCGGCCACGCCTGGGACAATCGGGTCACCCGCGTGAATACCGGCAGCAGTGCGAGCGTGACCAGCTTCGAT
>JAYZDB010000139.1:0-8400 GCA_036338025.1 Planctomycetota bacterium | reverse complement strand
CGCAGGATCTCGCCCTCGTCCTCAAAAGTCAGGGCGTCGCCCTTGCCGTCCCTGGCGATGCGCTTGAAGGTCCGTGTGGCGTCATTCGAGACCCTGTCCTCAGAGCTGGGCCTGGTCACGATGGCGTGCACGTGAGATCGTCCGTTGCGCGTAAAGGCCTTGACCATGCTGGATATCCGCCCTTCGGTCTTCTTGTGGGGCGGCGCGTCACCGATCAGGACGATGAGCCGACGGGCGGACTTGTTCCATTTTTGAGAGGTCGCCTTGCGTAGAGCCTGGTAGACGGCTTCCGGGATGTCGCCGCCACCGCCGGCGTAGACACCCTTGAGAAAGTTCATGGCGCGGTAGAAATCTCGGCTCAGTACTACATCACGGGTGAGGTAGGCCTCGGTCTTGTCCTCGTCGCGGTAGGTGATGATGCCGATCCGGGCGTACGGCACCAACTCCTGTAGGACCGCGACCATCTTGGTGATGCGCTCCTTTGCTGCCGAGAGGACCGAACCCATCGAGCCTGTGCTGTCGAACACGAACATGATCTCGAGGCCATTCCTGCGCAGAGATCCGATGGTCTTCTTGAAGGTTCCCGAAAGGCTGCCCTTGGCCTCCTTCAGGATGTCGCCGAGTCCTGTGCCTTTGATGTTGGTCAGCAGCTCGCTCATGTCGGTAGCGCCGGATTCGTAGATCGCAGCCTCTTCCTTGAAGATCTCCAGCTCTTCAGCCTCCAAGAGTTCTGTTTCCGTGAACTCAGTGTCCTCCATGACTTCTGTTTCTTCGACGGATTCGACTTCAGCGGTGTCCTCTTCGACCTCGTCTTCGGCTTCGGTTTGCTCGAGAGAGAGAGCCAGGTTCTCCACTCCCGGTTCCACTTTCTGCTGGGCGAAGATCCAAAGCAGAAGCAGAACCACTGCGTGGGTGATCGCTGAGATCAGTAGCCATGGAGCGCTCTTGAGCTGGGTGAGCATGATCTCACCGAATTCCTGCTCCTTGGTGTGGTGTGCGGCGGTGATCTTGTTGGCCGCCGCCGCGACCTCCTGCAGGGTGAGAACCGGGGCAGTTACCTCGAGCTCTGCGCGGATTTCGCCGATCTCCAGGACCTGGCCTGGCGCCCATACGAGATCCATTGCCCGCTTACCCTCGACCTTGATGCCGGCGGCGGAATTGAGATCGTGCACGAGGACCTCGCCTTCTCGCACTTCGAGTCGACAGTGGACTGCGCTGACCGAGCCGTGACCGACGGAGAGGTCACACTCGGGGCTGCTGCCGATTGTGTAGCTGTGCCCGGCTGCGATCGGCTTGCAGAGTTCTCCGAGACGGAGGACTAGCACCTTGTTCTCTGAGCTACTCTCAGTCATGCATTATTCAGCGGTCACGCTCGAGTTCATCGAGGAATGGCGAGAGGGCTTCTTCGATTACGGTCATTCCAGTTGGGCTGACCGGGCAGAGCGGCAGGCGGAGTTCGTTTTCCAACCAGCCCATCTTAGCCATCGCGGCTTTGATCGGGGCGGGGTTGCTCTCTACGAACATCGCTTTCATGAGCGGGTACATTGCATTGTGTTCTGCCAGGGCGGTGCTGAAGTCACCGTCCAGGGCGGCCTGCACCAATCGGGACATTCTCCGCGGCAGGAGGTTGCTGATGACGGAGATCACTCCGACTCCCCCAAGTGAGATCATCGGCAAGGTCAGGGAGTCATCTCCACTGAGTGCAGCGAGATTCGTGTGCTGGCGGATCCCGCATACGTCTTCGACGTCGCCGGTCGCGATCTTCACGGCCTGGATGTTCGGATGCTCGGCCAGGGCGATGGTGGTCTCCAACTCCAGGCGAACTCCGCATCGTGAGGGGATGTCGTAGAGCACCACCGGCAGATCGGAGGCTTCGGCGACTGTGCGGAAGTGTGCTACCAGGCCGGCTTGGGTCGGCTTGTTGTAGTAAGGGCTGACACTGAGCACCGCATCCGCCCCGGACCTGGCTGCGGCCTTGGTCAGGCGGGTTGCTTCGGCGGTGGAGTTGCTGCCGGTGCCCGCCACCACAGGGACCCTTCCGGCGGCCGTCTCGACCGCCAGGCGGATGGCGTCGTCATGTTCCTGGTGGGTCAGGGTCGGGGACTCGCCGGTCGTACCACAGGGGACGATCCCGGACGCCCCGCCCGCGATTACGCGCTCGATCAAACTGGTGAATGCCCCGGTGTCCAGGGAACCGTTGCGTAATGGTGTGACCAGTGCCACGATGTTGCCCGTGAAGTCCATGCGAGTCGCCTGTTGGGTTTGGTTTCGACAAGTCTAGGGAGGCGATACAGAATGCCGCTCAAGGTCATCGGTGGGGAGTTCCGCGGTAGAAATCTCCAGAGCGTGAAAGGCGTCGGGACCCGTCCCTTGCTGGGACAGGTCCGTGAGGCGTTGTTCAACATCCTGGGTGAGTGGGTCGAGGGCAAGGAGGTTTGGGACCTCTTCGCTGGAACCGGTGCGAGCGGAATCGAGGCTCTGTCACGCGGGGCGGCCCGGGTCCACTTTGTGGAGAAGGGCAACCAGCCCCTGCGGGTGTTGCGAGAAAATCTCGACCTGTTTGAGCCGGAGGTCCGGGCGCGTTGCCACGTGTATCGGACCGACGCGTGGGAACCCCATCCGCTCACCCCAGAGGGCGAAGAGACCGAGGTGCGGCCCGACCTGGTGTTCCTCGATCCGCCCTACAAGGCGGTGGGCGAGGACCCGACCCGCTGCGCCTACCGGTGCCAGCAGTTGCTGGCGCGGATGGCACCCGGCGGAGTGATCTGCTTCCACTTCCTTGACGGCAATCTCGATCGCGATGACTTCGACACCAGCCTGAACGTTGAGATCCGGCGCTGGGGCAAGAGCGCGGTCGCCCTGCTCGAGGTGCCTGGGCAGGCCAGCGGCGGGGGGTCGGAACCCGGCGAGGGCATGGTGACGGACACGGCCTACGAGGCCGGTGACCCGGCCTAGCACCGCAGCGGACCAGGCGCTACTCGTCAGTTGCTGAACTGCAGTTGCAGGACGTCGGTGACGCCAAAGTAGAACATGGTCATCACCGCGCCTTGGACGTAGACGGTGACGGTCTTGAGGCTGGCTGGCCCATCGAGCGGTGTCGACAGGGTGGTCGATCCGGAGGTCGTCGCGAACGGCGTGGTGTAAAACAGCAGCTTGCTGAGATCGAGCGCGTCGCAGACTCCCATCGGGGTCCGGGCGGTTGTGCTGTCCAGGCTGAACAACAGGAACAACATCTCGAAGAAGGCCGGGCCCTGGGTGCCGCTGATCGAGAGCTTGAAGTCGGCGTTGCCGTAGAACGGGAAGCCTTTGCCGGTGAGCGAGAAGGTCCCGGGGGCTGCGCTGCCACAGGCACCGCCCAGGCTCTTGCGTTCCAGCGGGAACGCATTGTGCGCCAGTGGCGTGGGAGAGTTGTCGTGGCCATACGATGTCAGTGCCGGCGGTGTCACCCGGTTGCGTTCGTCGTAGATGACGATCAGGCTTTGGCTGGTCGATGGAGCCGGGATGGTGGTCGTATTGGATTCCCACAGCCGACTGTTGACTGCCGTCTGGCCGCGCTTGAAGTCGATGCCGCCCCATTGGATCCAGTCCGTGAAGATCCCGGCGTTGTTCATCTGCGAGTTGAGCTTGGTGTTACACAACGCGATCGCGCCCTGGCTGGCTTTGAGCTTTTCAAAGCCGTGGCCGAACAAGAAGTTCCAGGAAGTGTCGCCGGTGTAGATGTTGCGCGGGTCTTTTGGAGGGTTGAGGGGAACTTCCGCGCCCCAGTAGATGCGCAGGTAGTCCTTACCCTTGATGACCGTGCCCGCCGGGATGCCATACCAGTAGTCGTTCATCCGGAACGGCGTCTTGGTCGCGTGGTAGATCGAGAAGTTGGACAGGTCGAAATCGGAGGGACTCTGGTTGTAGAGTTCGATCCAGCGGTCGGTCGCGCTGAAATCGACCTCGCTGATGAGCACCTGGGATGAGAGGTCGGTGGCTGCGATGCCGGTCCACGCGACCGTCGCAAGCATGAGGGAAGGGAGCTTCATCACTTGATAACTCGTTTGTTCTGTGCAGGTTGGGCGCCCAGTCCAAGATTGGGACACCAGTACCGGGGATCATTGGAGTGCCCGACATCCCGGTAGGACCAGGACATAGCGGGGCGGACACGAAAGGATAACACCCGAACCGACCTCAGGCCCAGGGGGCCATCAAGTGCAGGGTAGGAAAGTTCCGATATCCAGGGCAGAACCCGGCTCTCATGGAAGATCCGGGATCCGGCAGTTCTTTCAAAACGGACCGGGAGCCAAGCCAATGGCAGACGAATCAGCACGTCTGGACCAGATCGTCAGTGGCCTTCTTGACAAGGGAGGTACGAAGCAGGAGCGGGTGCGACTGCTGCGCGAATTGGTCCGGCGTGGAGACGATTTGCCCGAGGCAATGCTCAATTCCGCCCTACAGAAACTGATGGAGCGGATCGCTGACTGATCCGGTCATTACGCCAAGTCCTGAAATCCAGGCTAGATACAAATGAACATCGCTTTGACACTCGGTTTGACCCTGGCGATCACCCCTGCCTTCGAGCTGGGTGGTGACCAAGCGCTGGGCAAGGTCGTCCAGACCACTCTTACCAAGATTCGAAAGTCGCCCAACGCGTACAAGAACGTGTGGGTGAGCTTCCCGATCCAATTCGTGAGTCTTGGGAAGGTCGAGAATCCTTTCTTCACCCAGTTCGTGCCGCAGAGTTTCGCGAATTTCTACTGCTGGGCGGATGAACAGCAGATCTGGAATCGCAAGCAATATGAGGATGTGTTCGGCCTGCTGTTCATGGCGAAGGAGAACGAGAAGCTGAGCGAGATCTACAAGATGAAGGTCTACCAGCGCATCCGCGTCACCGGCATTGTGCGCAACACTTTCCAGGGTGAGCCCTGGATCGAGATCACCGACTTCAAAGTGTTGGACAAGGCCGTCGACACGGCGAGCCTGAGCCACATGTACCGCGGGCATTCGTTCATGCAAAAACGCAAGTGGGCCCGCGCCCTGTCGGAGCTCTCGCTGGCTCCGGGCAACCACCTCCCCGATCACGTCATGGGGCAGATCCACAAGGACCTGGCGCTGTGCCACCTACGCCTCGGCGAGTCCGACACGGCTGCCCGGCATCTGGAACAGGCCGTCTCGAAGCTCAAGACCCTGGACCCGGAGACCCGCCGCATGGCCCGGATGGCGAAGATCAAGCCGCAGACCTTCATGGATCCCGATGCGCGCGCGAAGTTGGAGGACCATGAACGCCCGATGTGGGAGGCCTTCGTCGATGAAAAGGCATCCGCCAAGGTGGCGGATCGGCCATCAAGTCCGCCAGCGACCAGCAGCCAGCTGCGCTGATTCGGGGACTGGGCTCCGACTCCAACGCGAGTAACACATCGAGGCAGCCGTCAGGATCTGGCGGCTGCCTCGATGTGTTGAGGGGCCGGGGTCGCCCAGGCGATTACCGGATGGGTGGGGAATTGGCTAGTTTGGACTCTATGCTGGCTGGGCGAAACAAGTGGTAGAGCTGTTACGTTTGCTGACATCTCCCCCTCGCCAAGATGACCAACGTCCCCAACGCAGCCCCCACCACTTCCCGCTCGATGGGACTTCCGCCCCTGGGCAAGGGATTGAGCCGGTTCTCCGTCGGGCTGGCGGTGGCGATCTTCTTGTTGAGCAAGCTCGGTGCGATGGTGACGAGCACCAACTCCGGGATGGCGTTCAGCACCTGGCCAGATGCCCACGGCTACTGGTTGTGGCCCAAGAACGTCGCCCTCGATGGCTCTCTCGAGCATAGCCACCGCTTGCTCGGCGCTTTCGTCGGGATCTACGCCATCGGTCTGCTGGTGTGGGTGTTCCGACGGGACCAGCGCCGCAGCGTCAAGCTGCTTACGGTCTGGCTGGTGCTGTTGATCGTCGTCCAGGGCCTGCTGGGCGGCCTGCGGGTCTTGCAGGATACGAACCACCCATTCCTGTTCGCAGTGATTCACGGAATCCTCGCGCAGATTGTCCTCTGCCTCGCCGCCTACATCGCATACTGCATGTCGAGTGCCTGGATCAGCCGATCGGTTGAGGATGCTAGCAAGGTCAAGACCCTGCGCTTCATGGCGGTGTTTGGCTTGGTGATGGTGATGGTGCAGGTGGTCTTGGGGGTTGTCTTCCGGCACACGGAGAACGTCCACGCCAAGTGGATCCACATCGGCTTCGCCCTGTTTGTCGCTCTCGCGATCCTGGTGGCGTTCAGCTACTGCATGGGCAATTTCAGCCCGGTGCCTGGATTTCGACGCATGAGCCGGGTCAGTCTGGGGATCCTGGGCGTGCAGATCTTGCTCGGTTTCGTCACCTTGATGGTGCGCCGCCCCAAACAATCGGCCGATACCGAGTCCCTGGGTCGAGCTGCCATCCAGAGCGCCCACGGGCTCCTCGGGGCCTTGCTATTCGTAGTGGTCACGCTTCTGGTGGTACGCAGCTATCGCAATCTTGTTCCGCGGGGCGAAGGGTAGCGAAGGTGCCAGGGTCCGGACGGTTTGCGGCGTATGTCGAACTCATCAAGGTGCGCCTATCAGCCCTGGCGATGTTCGCCGTGTTGGCAGGCCTCTTTTTGGGGGCCGATGGCCTGCCGTCCTGGTGGTTGGTGTTGACGACCTTGGCCGGGACCGTTGCGGTGGCGGCGGGCGGCAATGCGCTCAACATGTACCTGGAGCGCGACTCCGATCCCAAGATGGCCAGGACCGAGAACCGGCCCCTGCCATCCGGCCGCCTGTCGCCAGCAGCGGTGCGACGATTCGGTCTGATCTGTGCCCTGGGTGGTCTCGGTCTGCTGGCGCTCTCGACCAACCTCTACGCCACCGTCTTGTGCGCGATCATCTTCGTGACCTATGTGCTGGTGTACACGCCGATGAAACGCCGTTCGACGTTCAACACGCTGGTTGGTGCGATTCCGGGGGCCTTGCCACCGGTCGTTGGCTATGCGGCATCGGCCGGCCAGTTGGACGGTCGGGCCGTGGTGCTGTTCCTGATCCTGTTCTTCTGGCAGATTCCGCACTTTCTGGCGATCGCCTGGCGCTACCGCGACCAATACCGGCGCGCCGGGATGCAGATGTTGCCGGTAGTGGATTCCGATGGCCGCTTGACGGCCCTGCAGATGATCGTCTACAGCACCTGCCTGCTGGTGGTCAGCATCCTGCCGTCCACTGGGTATTTGCGGATGACAGGTGAGCTCTACATGGCCGCTGCTGTCCTGCTCGGCGCGATTTTTCTGCTCTCGGCGGTGTATGCGGCCTTGGTGCGGACCTCGTTCTCGATGTATCAGTGTTTCTTCATGTCGATCATCTATCTTCCGCTGCTGTTCAGTGCGATGGTCTTGGACAAGTACCTGACCGCTGCCAACTGATGACGATGACTCCGCCAATGACCAGGACAGCACAGTCCATAGACGGCCCGGCTGTCGAAGCCAGCGGCTTGTGTTACAGCTACGGCGAACGGCCAGCCTTGCGAGACGTCAGCTTTCGCGTGCAGACCGGGGGCGTGCACTCGTTCCTCGGTCCGAACGGTTCCGGCAAGTCGACCTTGTTCAAGATCCTCGCGACGATCCTGCCGCCCGATAGCGGGACGGTCACGGCACTCGGGCTCGATCTCGCCACCCAGATGGCCGCACTGCGCCGGCGGATCGGAGTGGTGTTTCAGTCGCCAGCTCTCGATCGCAAGATCACAGTGCGTCGCAATCTCGAGTACGGTGGGCACCTTTACGGACTGCGTGGCCCGGAGCTCCGCAAGCGCATCGATGAAATGCTCGAGCACACCGGCCTGCGTGATCGTGCGGGCGACAAGATCGAACAACTCTCCGGTGGGCTCAAGCGCCGTGTCGAGTTGGCGAAGGGTCTGCTGAGCAAGCCAGAGCTGGTTCTCCTCGACGAGCCGACCACTGGACTCGATCCCGGAGCCCGCAAGGACCTCTGGCAGTTTCTGGGCAGCCAGCAGGGTCTGACCGTTCTGGTCACCACGCACCTGATGGAAGAAGCTGAGCTGACCGATCAGATCACCATCCTTCACGAAGGTGCGGTGGTAGCCGAGGGCACTCCAACCGAGCTCAAGAAGCAAGTCGGCGGTGAGTTGCTGCAGTTGACCTGCGCAGACCCGATCGCCTTGCAGTCCGACCTGGCGTCGAGGTTCCAACTGGAGTCGCAGGTCCTCGATAGGACCCTGAGGATCCAGACGTCTGATGCTCACCAGCTGATTGGGGGGATCGTGGATACCTTCGGTGACCGGATCGAGAAGATCTCCCTGAGCCACCCCTCGCTCGAGGATGTCTACATCCAAAAGACCGGGCACCGTTTTTGGACGGAGAAGAGCTGATGGGGTTGGCGATCTACTCCCTGTGGCATCGGGAAGTGCTGC
>JAYZDB010000138.1:0-6915 GCA_036338025.1 Planctomycetota bacterium | reverse complement strand
AAACGCCGAGTTCGCTTCGGCATGCACCGCTCGCGGGATCGCATTCATCGGTCCCCGCCCTGAAACCGTCTTGCGGCTCGGAGACAAGGTCAAGGCTCGCGAACTTGCACAGAGTCTCGGTATTCCAGTGGTCCCGGGGTTGGCCTACTCGTCGGACGAAGCCTCGGCGGAGGCCGCCAGGGCATTCCATGCTGAGCATGAGTCCATCATCGTCAAAGCATCCCATGGCGGCGGCGGACGTGGCATACGTATCGTCGGGCCCGGCGACGACCTTCTCGACGCGATCGGCCAGGCCAGTTCGGAAGCAGAGTCCTCATTCGGAAGCAACGAAGTATTCCTCGAGAAGTACCTGCCGCGAGTATCGCACATCGAGGTGCAGATTCTGGCTGACCTACGCGGCAACGTCGTACACCTGTACGAACGCGATTGCTCATCACAACGCCGCCACCAAAAGGTAGTAGAAGTCGCACCGGCTCCCAACCTCAGTGCAGTCACTGCGCAGCGCCTGCATGAAAATGCCGTCAAGATTGCCAAGGCGGCAAATTACCTCAACGCCGGCACCGTCGAGTTCCTGGTCAGCGGCGACGACTTCTACTTCATCGAGATCAATCCCCGACTGCAGGTAGAACACACGGTGACCGAGCAAATCACCGGTATCGACCTCGTTCAGTCCCAGATCAAGATCGCCGAAGGCCACTCACTGGGATCCGAGAAGATCGGGATCTTCGGGCAATCGTCAATCATCCCACGCGGCTTCGCGATCCAGTGCCGCATCACATCCGAGGACCCGAGCAGAGGTTTCCTTCCGGACACGGGCGAAATCCTCGCCTACCGCAGTGCCTCCGGCCCCGGGATTCGACTCGACATCGGCAACGGGTTCGTGGGCGCACGCGTTTCGCCCCACTACGACTCGCTGCTAGTGAAGGTGACGGCCTACGCCTTGGTCTACAAGGAAGCAATCCGCAAGAGTCTGCGAGCATTGCGAGAGTTCCGGATACGCGGGCTAAAGACCAATCTGGCGTTCCTCGAGAACCTGTTGATGCACGAGACGTTTCAAAACGGCGAGGTGTACACCCGGTTCATCGATGACACGCCGGGCCTCTTTCACTTCCCCCGACGTCGCGATCGAGCTACCAAACTCCTGGCCTACCTGGCTGAGATCATCGTCAACGGCCATCCCACAGTGCCCCGTGAGAAGCACCTGTCGCCGGCCAGTTTGAAGCCTGCATCCGTACCGAGGATCCCCGACGGACCACCACCCGATGGTACCGCTCAGATCCTCGAACGTGAGGGGGCCAAGGGTCTGGTGGATTGGATCAAAGCTCAGGATCGACCGCTGCTCACCGACACCACGATGCGAGACGCACACCAGAGTCTCCTCGCGACCCGAATGCGCACCAAGGACCTTCTGCGAATTGCACCGGCGACGGCCCACCTCGCGCACCAACTGTTCAGCGTAGAGTCGTGGGGTGGTGCGACCTTTGACGTCGCATATCGGTTCCTCAACGAGAGTCCCTGGAGCCGTCTACGCAAGCTGAAGAAAGCGATGCCGAACCTGCTTCAGCAGATGCTCCTACGTGGTGCCAACGCAGTGGGCTACACAAGCTACCCCGACAATGTCGTGGCGGCGTTCATCAACGAAGCGGCACAAGCCGGGGTGGACGTATTCAGGGTGTTCGACAGCGTCAATGATCTCAACAACTTGCGGTTCGCGGTCGACTCGATCCTCGACACTCCGAAAGTCGCGGAAGTCTGCATGTGCTACACCGGAGACGTCGCAAACCCGAACCGCAGGAAATACGACCTCGACTACTACATCGATCTCGCCCGCCGCATCGAGGACATGGGCGCGCACATCCTCTGCATCAAGGACATGGCCGGTCTCCTACGACCAAGAGCCGCCCAGGCGCTGGTCTCACGCCTGACCGAAACAGTGGACATCCCGATTCACTTGCACACCCACGACACCAGCGGCAACGGAGTCGCGGCACTACTCGAGGCCATCGAAGCAGGCGTAGATATCGTAGACGCCGCCGTGGCACCAATGGCCGGTCTAACCAGCCAGCCCAGCATGAACGCCGTAATTGCAGCTCTACGAGGTGGGTCCCGGGAAACGGGCATGGGTAACAAGGCGCTGCAACCTCTCGCCGACTATTGGGAAGGAGTCCGTGAGTTCTATAGCCCGTTCGAATCCGGTCTGCTCAGTAGCACCTCGGAAGTCTACTACCACGAAATCCCCGGCGGTCAGTACAGCAACCTGAGGCCGCAAACCGCCTCGCTCGGCCTGCTGGACCGTTGGACCGACGTCAAACACGCCTTTGCGGTGGTGAATCAGTTGGTCGGCGATATCCCCAAGGTCACACCGAGTTCCAAGATGGTCGGCGACTTCGCCAACTATCTGGTGCAGAACGACCTTCTGGTCCTGCATGACGACTTCCCGGCATCGGTCGAGGAGACTCGGCGGAAGGTCTTGGACGCCGCCGATCGCCTGGATTTCCCGATTAGCGTGATCGACTACTTCCAGGGGCACCTCGGCAATCCACTGGGCGGGTTCCCCAAGGACCTGCAAGCTGCAATCCTCAAAGGCATGCCGGTGTCTTCCGACCGGTCAGGTGCGGAATTGCCACCGCTGGATCTCGTGGATCTACGAAAACAACTGATCGAGAAGTTCGAACTCAACTTCAACGCTTCGGAAACCCTGAGCGCTGCGCTCTACCCTCGGGTCTTCAACGATCACTGCCAGTTCTTCCTGGACCACGCGGATGTCTCGATTCTCGATACGCCAAACTACTTCTACGGACTTGAGCAGGACCAGGAAATCCAGGTTGACATCGAGCAGGGCAAAACCCTGATCATCAAGCTGGCGGCGGTGAGCCAGGCAAACGAGAGGGGACAACGGACCGTCTACTTTGAACTCAACGGTCAGGGTCGGCAGATCGTTGTCCAAGACCGCAGCCAGGTTGACGAGGTGGAAACCGGACGCAAGGCTCAGCGGGACAACAAGAACCACATCGGAGCGCCAATGCCAGGTTCCGTGATCATGGTTCACTGCTCCGTGGGCGAGACAATCGAAGCTGGCGACCCACTCATCACCCTCGAGGCGATGAAGATGGAGACCATCATCCGTGCCCCACGAGACGGTAAGATCGAAGAGCTCATCCCAGAACTCGGAGCCTCTGTCCTGGCGGAAGACCTCCTGGCAGTGCTGAGTTAGGCAACCAGCGGCTTGCCTACTGCGAGAGGAGGTTTACCAGGATCCGCGCGGCACCGGCATGGCCACGCCGGAGTTGTCGGTAGAGGGCGAGAGAGCAGTAAACGTAGTCACCCGCTCCATAGCGCGCGTAGAGCAGGGCTCCGTCCAAGGGCCGCTCGCCGGTGTCGTTCATCCGGAGAATCGGCGTCCACTCGCTCGACCACTTGCTCGGGAAATTGAGTCCGCGTTCCTGCACCCAACCCTTGAAGTCTTCCGGGCCGAGTTTGTTCGGAACGTTGAGGATGCGGTGTTTCGGATCAATGAACGTGACAGCGGCCTTTTCTTCACACACACGCCGTCGACCAACAAGGAGCTCAAAGGGCGAAAGAGCCGGCTTTACTTCCGTAGGATTCCACTCGAGTGGTTTGTGGTAGAAGCTGACCACGCGCCCTCCAGCCTTGCAGTGCTCGAGGATTCGATCGCGGTTGCTCTTGAGGAATTCACGGCGATGGTGATAGGCACGAATGTCCAAGACGATTGTGTTGATTGCTGACAGGTCCACCTTGTCCAAGTGTCTGTCATCATCGAGCAAGACATAACTGATTCGGAGGTCCTGCAACGCCAACTGCAGACTGTCATCCGGACCACGAATCAGACCGACTTTGAGTTGCTTCGGCGGATTTGCATCGACGAGGCGCAGGTGCAACGGCGAGGACCCTGTCTCCAGACTGCTCACCACCGTGACGTCTTCACGCAGGGCACGTTCAGGAAATACGATGCTCACTACCTTCTGGTGTTGCGTCGGCTTGGCAGGAAGACGTACCGAAGCATCTGAAAGCTCCGCGACGACTCCACTTGAAGACGTCAGCTTCAGGGCGGCAGTCACCTCCTGATCTCCGTTCCACGTAATCTCGATAGGCACGTCGATCCGGCCACCGATCTGACCGGCAGGCACCATGCGGACACCACGCTGCCACTTCAGTGCAACCCGCTCGACTGGTGTATATCGGACCGGCACCCGACGACTGATCGGCACTCCATCCACGTCAAAGTTGACGGTCGGGTGGAACCACCCGGGCTTCACGTCCCCGGCGGAGACATCCTTCAATGGTCCAAATGGAACGCGGACATGCCCGTCGTGCCCGACGGCCCGTCGGCCCAGTAACTCCGCGCTAAGCCGACGTGGTGGCATGGAACCCTCGCGGGTCACGCGTAGATAGAGAAACCCGCTGGTGCCCGGTGCGAGCCTCTCCTGCGACAACTGCCCGGTGATAGTAACGCCTGCCCCAAGCATGACGATTCTCTGCAAGGCGTCGATTCGTCGACTGAGCCGGATCGCCGCCGATCCATTCGCGAGCTTCTCGCGCAACTCCACCACTTTCGGCAGCAGGTCGCGAGCGCGCGCGATGTGTTTCGCCTGATCGCCCATGACCCCAAATGCATCAAACCTGACGCGCAAATTTTGAATGTCGATTCCCTCTCGTTGCGCCAACTCGAGAAACCCTGGCTCCTCGAACACCGACCCGAGATAGGAGAGTAGTTGGCCCCCGTCAGCGTCCTTGGGATGCACGATTCCCCATTTGTCCTCGAGCAACCGGGTCCCGGTGAACGGACCAAACGCCCCTTGAGTGCGATGCTGTCTCCAACCGCGATAGGCCTGGCGGGCATAGGATTGACCAGCGACGGGATCAACACCTCCAACCCCAAACTTGATCTGCCAGTCCTCAGCGTTGCGAAAACCACGCCGGTAGACCGGAACGATCCAACCATCCCTGGCCTTGCTCTCCATCAACTCCTGCAGCGCCATCACCGTGGCCCGGTGATGCCCATGCCCGCGGTCTGGGCTGTGGTTTGTGAATGCGATGTCCGGATGCTCGGCTGTGACAACCTTGTCCAGTTCGCGCATGTAGGCCTCCTTGCCCCACACCTCGAAGGTCTCCGCTGCGGTCTTGGAATACCCGAAATCCGAGAACCCCAACCATCGGACCTTGGTGCCCGTAAAGCGGGCCGCGGCCAAGGTCTCGCGGGTGCGCAAAAACGCCAAGGCGGGACCGATCTCGCGACCGATAGCATTCTGCCCACCACCACCACAAGTGCTGTAGATCGTCAAGGTGCGCACACCCTGACGTCGCAAATACACGAGAGTGCGCGCTGCCTCATCATCCGGATGGGCAGCGAGGTTGATCACCAAGGCATCTGTCGTGGCGTCCTTACACGCCTGCAGGAACGAGACGGTCCAAGGATCCCGGGTCCGCTCCGGGACTGCGGTACAGGCGCTGAGCGCGAGAATTGCGAGAAACCGTAGGGGGCGGATCAGATTCAGCATGACTGACAGGCTCGGTGACATCACGAGGTTAGGGCTTACCACCGCGGCTGCGCGGGTATTGCGGCAAAGCACCCCCAAAAAACTTCACCTCGCCACGGAGGGTTTTGCCGAAACGGGCGTCAAAGAACCCGAGCCGTCGCCACCGTCTAGGTGGGATACGGTGGGATAATGGCAGACCGGCGAAAATCTCACACTTGAGAACGGACCGTTAGCCAGAGGTGAACCCGCCCTCGTTCCGACGGGGGTGGGTTGTTTTTCCCTCCGAGGGGCTCAGTGCCTGTCGCCAAGCCTCGCGCAGGCGTCTTCGAGTACTGAATCTGAAACCGCGAAGTGGAACCGGATCGAACGTATATCGGAGGGATCCTGATAGAAGATGTGCCCGGGCACTCCGTTGATGGCCTTTTCCTCGATCATCTTCAACACCGCAGCGTGGGGATCGATATCACCCATCACGTCCCGGTAGTCCGCCATCACATAGTAGGCACCCTGCGGGACAGTCACACGCCAACCGCCTGCCTGCAGCGCAGCACAGAACTGATCGCGCCGACGCTCGTAGTCAACCTGTAGATCCGCATAGAACGACGGTGGTAGTTCCTCGAGGGCGCGCTGCACACCTCGCTGCATCGGACGCGCCGCACAGATATCCGTCTGGTCGAACACCCGTCCGATCTTGTCGATCACGTCAGCTGGCCCCGCCACGTAGCCAACCCGCCAGCCGGTGATCGAATATGTCTTGCTGAATCCGCCAATCGTCAGACAGCGATGCTCAAGCCCGGGAACCGTCGCCGGCGAAACATGCTTTCGACCATCGAAGCACATGAACTCGTAGACCTCATCAGTGAACACCAGGACTTCGGTCGGAGCCAGGATCTCCGATACCGCGGCGAGGTCCTCGGCGGAGAATATCTTGCCGGACGGGTTGGCCGGTGTGTTGAGGACAATCGCGCGGGTCTTGTCGGTGAGAGCCGCACGCAGCCGATCCGGATCCAATGCGAAGTCCTGCGACCCGAGACGGACGCAAACCGGCACCGCCCCAATCAACTGTAAAGCCGAGTGATGATAGGAATAGAACGGTTCGAACAAGATGACTTCGTCACCGGGCTCAATCAGGGTCATCACGGAAGCAAAGAACGCCCCCGACGATCCTGCAGTAACACCAACCTGTTCCATCGTGGAAGGGATGCCATTGAACTCCGTCAGCTTCTTGGCAATGGCAGCACGTAACTCAGGGACACCAGCATAGAAGGTGTAAGTCTGCCTATCGGTCCGGCCACGGATGCAATCGACTGCCCCCTCCTGCAGTGGGATCGGACTATCCAGGTCACAAACTCCCTGACCGAGGTTGATGCCATTGTCGAGCCGGTTGATGACCTCCGTCAAAGATCGTAGGAGGTTC
>JAYZDB010000137.1:0-20063 GCA_036338025.1 Planctomycetota bacterium | reverse complement strand
AATATCGGCTAGTATTTGGGAGTAGCGGTTCTTCCGTCGGAGGGGCCGTGCATTTCCCTGGGGCTATGTCCCACTGGCGAACTGTCGCTAGCATGTCCCCTCCCAATCCCTTCCTCCTTGTCCTTATCCAGGAGTTTCTCACCATGCGTTTCATTTCTGTCCTAGCCGTTGGACTGCTGATCTCGTCCACGGCAATTGCACAATCCCAAAACTTTAGCATCCATCCAGGAAGCACGAGCTACACGTCTCGTGGCAACTTGGGCACCGGCTCAGGTGAATGCCTGATGGGTCTGCACAGCCGCTTCTGGCAAGGTCTCGGCGATGACGGTTCGGCTTGTAGTCGTACCCAACTCGGCCTCGTTGACCAGGACCAGAACTCCAACACCCAGGAATCGTTCCACCTCGTGATCCGCTCCGGAACCGACTCGAACGGACCTGGCACTGGCTCTACGGACGTTCTGTACCGATACGGCCCGTTCAACATGCCTTCCACCCCAACTGGCTCGATCAACGCTTGGATCCAGACAGTGACGCTGGGTACCCCAGCCGTCGTTCGTTGTGGCGATTTCCACTCGTGGGGCGCTGAGCTGACCCCATCGACGAACTGGAGTGCTGATGGCATGTCGACGCACACGTCGTTTAGCCGCACCAACCGGAACATGCAGTTCTGTCACCTCAACTCTGAGCCACACGGTTACTACTTCACCGCTGGCTCGAGTGCGGCGACCGCAGACACCGGCAACGCCCGTACCTGGCGTTACCGCATGGGTCTGTCGACTGCTCGTAACGTCCTGCAGATGGGCTCCACGGGCAACGTGCTCGGTGGCGGCACCAACCAGCGTTACGGCATGGGCGGTATGTTCCCGAACAACACGGAGACCTTGAGTGCTCGTACCACGCAGTGTCCTGCTGGCGCGACCGTTCAGACCTACGTGTCCTTCGGTTACTTCCCCGGCGGCATTGCGCTGTTCCCAGGCACGCGACTGTACCTGAACCCCGCGTTCTTCATGGCGCTCGTTTCCTCCACCGCTGCCGGTGGCTCTGAGACGCACATCCTCGGCCCAGTGCCGACGCCAGCTGCTCAGATTGGCCCGATCGCCTTCCAGACTGCTATCATTAGTGGTGGTGTGGCGGCGTTGTCCAACGGCAACTCCACGACCATCCTCCCCTAGTGGGTTGATGTTCAAACCCGACCTTCGGGTCGGGGGTGAGAACGGCCCCTCGCGCTTCTGGCACGAGGGGCCGTTTTCTATTCGGCCATTCTCCATGCTGCAGGATCGACTCGGCTGGGGTGATGGGCGTTTGGCAGCCGGTCCATTACAATGCTCTCGGGTTCTTCCTTTCTTCACACCTCACTTGCCTCATGCGCGCCGGACTCCTACTCACTGTTGGGTTGATCGCGTCGACAGTCGTTGCGCAGTCTCGCAGCTTCGAGATTCACCCGGGTAGCACCAATGCCTCGTCTCGAGGTGGTCTGGGAACGGTTTCCGGCGAGACCCTCATGGGACTGCACTCGTCGCACTGGCGTGGGCTGGGCGATACCGGCATCCAATGTGAGGTCACCCAGCTTGGTCTCGTTGACCAAGATCAGAACTCCAGCACCCAGGAGTCGTTCCATCTGGTCATCCGCAGTGGGTCAGACGCCAACGGCCCCGGCACGGGTGCCGTCGATCTGATCGCTCGCTACGGCCCATTCAGCATGCCGTCTACGCCAGTTGGGTCGATCAATGCCTGGATCCAAACCGTGACCTTGAGTACCCCGGCGGTGATTCCCTGTGAGGCCCATTTTGCCTGGGGAGTTGAACTGACCAACTCTCCGAACTGGGCCAGTGACGGCATGTCCTGCCACACGTCATTCAATCGCACGGGTAGTAATGGTCAATTCTGCCATCCGAATGCGGAAACCCATGGCTACTACTTCACGACCGGCAGCGCGCAAGCGACGGGCGAAGTTCGCACGTGGCGACACCGGTTGGGATTGTCATCGGCCCGCAACATCCTGCAGCTTGGCGCCAGCGGAGTGAGCCTTGGCGGAGGGACCAGGCAGCGTTACGGACTGGGGGGGATGTTCCCGGCTACCGGTGAGACACTGACTGGGCGCGTCACCCAGTGTATCGCTGGCGACACTGTCTGGAGCTACCTTGGTGCCACCTACATTGGCGGTGGCCTGTCCGTCTCCCCGGCTACTCGTCTCTGGCTCAATCCCTCACCTTTCATGGTCCTTGTTGGTTCGAGCACCGCGACGGGTGGCTCTGAGACGCATTTTTATGGCCCGATGCCTAGCGTCTCGTCTGCGATAGGGCCGCTACCGTTTCAGGCTGCCGTCATCCGGGGAGGTGCCGCATTGCTGACCAACTCCAATGCGGTGACCATCCTCTGAGGCTCAGCGCTGCACGGAGCCGAGCCTGTTGGCGAGGGTCAAGATATCTCCGAACACGCCTGCCGCGGTCACGGCTGCCCCGGCGCCCGGTCCTTGGATGATGAGAGGTTGGGGTGCCGTGTAACGCAGGGTGGTGAACACCAGGATGTTGTCGCCTCCGCCGATGCGGGCGAAGGCTGAAGCGTCATCGAAGCTCTTGAGCCCGACCTCGACCGTCCCGTTTACCAGGTCAAGGCATGCGACGTAGCGAAGAACCTGCCCCTTGGATCTGGCATCGAGACGGCGGGATTCCATCTCAGAGTCGTGCTTGGCGAGCTCATCAATGAACGCATCCGGAGCCAGATCCTCATCGAGTCCGTCGGGCACCAGGCTCTCGACCGGCAGGTCTTGCAGTTCCAGCGTCAGCCCGATCTCTCTGCCGAGGATCACCGCCTTGCGGGCGACGTCCATCCCTGAAAGGTCTTCGCGGGGATCGGGCTCGGTGTATCCACGTTGGCGGGCTTCACGCACGACCTGCGAGAATGGTCGGTCGGGACCGAACTCACTCAGCATGAAGGACAGGCTGCCGGACAGGATGCCCTCGATCCGCTCGATCTTGTCACCGGTTTCCAGCAGGTGGCGAATGGTCGAGATCACTGGCAGGCCTGCTCCTACCGTTGCCTCGTACAGGTAACGGGACGAGACCTGGTTGCCGAGTTTCTGCAGTTGCAGGTAGGTGGCGAGTGGTCCAGTGTTTGCCAGTTTGTTCGGGGTGATTACATGGATGCCGCGGGCCAACCAGTCTGAGTACGAGTCCGACAGGATCGGGCTTGCCGAGCAATCGAGAATGACGGCATGCGGCAGATGCGGAGCCTGCAGGTGTTCTAACAGGCTGGATTGGTCGAACGGTGTGCCCTCGTCTTGCAGGCATTGGCGCCAGTCATCATCCGAATCCAGACCGGTTTGACGCAGCAGCATGGAACTTGAGTTGGCGATTGCGCGGATTTGCAGATCGATCTGAAACCTTGAGCGCAGGTAAGCACTTTGGTTCAAGAGTTGCTTCAGGAGTTCACTTCCGACCTTACCAACACCGATCAGGGCGACAGAAATCGTCTGCTCTGCGAGATAGAACCCGGCATGCACCGCCCGCAGGGCTCTGGCTGCGTCGGCCTCTGCAACGACTACCGAGATGTTTCGTTCCGACGCTCCTTGGGCGATTGCGCGGACGTTGATGCCAGCTCGGGCCAACGCAGCGAAGAACCGTGCGGCGACTCCGGGCGTGTGGATCATGTCATCTCCGACCGCCGCCAGGATGTTGTACGGCCCTGAGAGGTTCACGCTCTGAACCTGGCCATCGTCTAGTTCAGCGGAGAAGGCGTCTCGGACGGCTTCGCGCGCTACTTCACCCTGGTGTTCGGGGATCGCGACGCATACCGAGTGCTCCGAACTGGCCTGCGAGATCATGATCACGGATACGTCGACTTCACGAAGTGATCCGAACATGCGCCCAGCAATACCAGGGACCCCGATCATGCCGGCCCCCTCCAGACTCAGGAGGCTGATGCCAGCGACGGAGGAGAACCCCTTTACGGGGTCTTGTGTCGAGGGGCAGTTATCTGTGATTGCAGTACCTGGATCCGACGGGTTGCCGGCATTTCGGATCAGGATGGGAATTCGGTCCTCGATCGCCGGCCCCATCGTCTGCGGGTGCAGGACCGCAGCGCCGAAGTAGGCCAGTTCCATTGCCTCGTCGTAGGAGAGAGTTGGTACCACCTTGGCCTCGGGGACCAGGCGAGGGTCCGCGCTCATAACCCCAGCGACGTCTGTCCAGATCGTGATCGAATCCGCAGACAGGAGTTTGCCGAATATCGATGCTGAGTAGTCGCTGCCGTTGCGACGAAGCGTGGTTGCTGTGCCATCAGCTGCTCGAGCGATGTAGCCCGTGATGACGACAATCTGCGCCGTTTGCTGAGCGAACCACTGCTCGACCTTGGTGGCGGTGGGGTTCCAGAGGACCGCTGGACCTGTCGACCGCTGTTCGACAACCAGGACTTGTCGGGTGTCAAGGTAGGATGCTTCGACGCCGCTTTCGCAGAGATGATTGCAGAGCAATTGTGCGGACCACGTTTCCCCGATTCCGCTACTCAGATCGTGGGTGGAAGTGGGGCAGGTGCCGGCGATGCGTACTCCCCGCAGGAGATCGAGCAGTTCCCCGACCGAAGTCTCGATCACGTCGTGGAGGGCTGCCGGGTCTTCGAGTAATTCCGTGCAGGTGTCGAGGGCCTGGCTGCGGAGTTGCTCGACCGTGGTCTCGTAGTCCGCCTCGGGGTCCGTGGCCCACTCGGTGGCTTGGATCAGCTTGTCCGTGACGCCGCCCATCGCAGACACGATGACCGCGATCCGCACGCTATCGGTCTGGTTGGCTTCCGTGACCAGCTGTGCGGCTTTTCGGATACGAGCGGCATCAGCGAGGCTGCTGCCACCGAACTTATGTGTCTGCCAGAGGGGCATCTTGGGCTTATCGGCGCTGGTGGGGGCCGGGACAAGCGTTTCTGCGACCGCGAGAGCGGGGGGCGTCGGAAATGGGGCTTTTGACGGCGACACCGCCTTCAGCACCGGTTCTGCGATCGCTGCGGATCTCGCTGTCCCGGCAGCGCAGTCCTTGCGCGTGAGAGCCATAAACTATCTATCTAAAGGCTCTTGTGGCTAACCGAAGCAAGGTTGCAGGGATCCTCAATTATTATATCTGTCTATCTCGATATAAGGATATAGTTTTGTGATGCCGGTGGAAACCCTCCAGAAGGTCTTCAAGACCCTGACTGACCCGACCAGGATGAGGGTCTTGTTCCTCCTTGAGAGGGAGGAGCTGGCCGTTCAGGAACTTGTCCAGATCCTGGAGGTCGCGCAGTCCACCGTTTCGCGGCACCTGGGGATCCTGCGGGAGGCCGGCCTGCTCCAGGATCGCCGGGATGGGACCTCGATCTACTACCGCTTTGCGCAGCCTGCTGACTCGCGCTGGTCGCAGACCTGGGAGCTGGCTCGTTCGGAGTTGGCAGATGACAGTGTCACGACCAGAGACCTTGCGAATCTCGAGCTTGTGTTGCGGCAGCGGGAAGTGGGCAGCCGCCGCTGGTTCGAAGAGGTCGCCCCCGAGTGGGACAACATCCGCCAGGTGTTCAATGACGAGGTGCACCGGGCGAGAGCGATCACGCGGCTTATTCCGCGCGACCTTTGCGTTGCCGATATCGGGACGGGCACAGGGATCCTGGCACGCGAGCTCGCGGAAGCCGGAGTTCGTGTTCTAGCGATCGACCGGTCCCAGCAGATGATTGACACAGCGCGGGCGAAGTGTGGTGAAGCACTCGCGGACCGGGTGGAATTTCGGTGTGGGGAAGCCAACGCCTTGCCCGTTTCAGACGGGGAAGTAGATGCGGCGATGGCTCACATGGTCTTGCATTACCTGGCATCACCTGCGGAAGCCTTGCAGGAAATGGCGCGGATTGTCCGACCCGGCGGCCGGATTGTCGTTGTTGATTTTGTGCAGCACGACAATGAATGGATGAAGCAGGAACTCGGCGTGTTGTGGCAGGGATTTTCCCTGGATGCCGTTCTCCGGTGGCTTGGCGAAGCAGGGCTGAGAGATGCGCAAATCGAAGTCGATGAGCAACCCCGGCGAGGAGGAGTCGACTTGCCCCACACGTTCGTCGCTGTCGCTCGGCGTCCATTGGATACTGAGATCGAGGGTGCTGGGACCTAGGGAGATCCATTGATGTCACGTGAACTACACGACCATCTGAACAGCCTCCTCGCGGAGCGCATCCTGATCATGGACGGCGCCATGGGCACCATGATCCAACAGGAGTCCCTGGAGGAGCCGGACTTTCGCGGTGACCGCTTCAGAGACCACGGTCAGGATCTGGCCGGCGATAACGACTTGTTGGTATTGACGCAGCCCGACGTGATCCGGTCGATCCATGACGCGTATCTCGCGGCTGGTAGCGACATCATCGAAACCAACACCTTCAATGGAACGTCGATTTCCCAGGCAGACTACGGTTTGGAGGCTTGTGCCTTCGAGTTGAACCGAGAGGCGGCGCGGATTGCGCGACAGGCCTGTGATGACCAGATAGCCAAGACGCCGGATCGCCCGCGCTTTGTCGGTGGAGCAGTGGGACCCACCAACCGGACTCTGTCGATCTCACCTGACGTCAATGATCCAGCCTACAGGGCGATTACTTTTGACCAATTGCTGGAGGCCTACAAGGAGCAGATCCGTGGGCTTGTCGATGGTGGTGCCGATATCCTGATCCTCGAGACCATCTTCGACACACTCAACGGCAAGGCCGGCATCGTCGCGGTTCGAGAGGTGATGGAGGAGATGGGAGTTGATCTGCCCCTGATGATCTCAGTGACGATCACTGATCGTAGTGGTCGCACCTTGACCGGCCAGACGATCGATGCTTTCTGGGCTTCGGTGGCGCATGCCAGGCCCTTGTCCGTGGGAATCAATTGTGCACTCGGTGCCAGTGACATGCGGCCCTACCTGGCGGAGTTGGCCGCTGTCGCAGAGTGCCACATCTCCTGTTATCCGAATGCCGGGCTCCCGAATGCCTTCGGCGAGTACGATGAACTTCCCGAAACCACGGCGAGTCAGTTGCGCGAGTTTGCTGAGGCAGGGCTGGTCAATCTCGTCGGAGGTTGCTGTGGAACGACCCCGGAGCACATCGCCGCGATCGCGTCAGCTGTCGAGGGTGTGAAGCCTCGCGTGCCCGCCAAAGACTTGGACAACATCTCCCGCTACAGCGGCTTGGAAGTTCTGGCAGTTGAGCCGGAGACCAATTTCCTGATGGTGGGGGAGCGTACCAATGTCACCGGGTCGAGGCGGTTTGCCAAGTTGATCCTCTCCAGTGACTACACTACGGCTGTCGAGATCGCCGCTGACCAGGTGCGCGGTGGCGCCAACATTCTCGATGTCAACATGGACGAGGGCATGCTCGATTCCGAGCAGGCCATGACGACCTTTTTGAACCTGATCGCGACCGAGCCAGAGATTGCGCGTGTTCCGGTGATGATAGACAGCTCGAAATGGTCGGTCATCCAGGCCGGCCTGAAGTGCGTGCAAGGCAAGTCGATTGTCAATTCGATCAGCTTGAAGGAAGGCGAAGAGGATTTTCTCGACAAGGCCCGCACGATCATGAGGTTCGGCGCTGGCGTTGTCGTGATGGCGTTCGACGAATCCGGTCAGGCGGACACCACGGAAAGAAAGGTCGAGATTTGCCAGCGCGCCTACCGACTACTGACCGAGTCCGTCGGGTTTCCTGCCGAAGACATCATTTTCGACCCCAACATCCTGGCCATCGCGACGGGGATAGAAGAACACAACCGCTACGCGATCAACTTCATCGAGGCAACGCGTCAGATCAAGGCCGCTTGCCCGGGCAGCAAGATCAGTGGCGGTGTCAGCAACCTCTCGTTTTCCTTCAGAGGTAACAACGTGGTGAGGGAGGCGATGCACTCTGCATTCCTGTACCACGCGATCCAGGCCGGGATGGACATGGGCATCGTCAACGCCGGCCAACTCGTGGTGTACGAAGACATCTCGGAGGAGTTGCTGACAAATGTTGAGGACGTCTTGTTCGACAGGAACCCCGACGCCACTGAGAAGATGGTCGAGTTCGCGTCTACCGTGACGGGCGAGGGGACCAAGAAAGTTGTCGATCTCGCCTGGCGTGAGGGCTCAGTTTCCGAGCGACTTGCTCACGCGCTTGTGCACGGGGTCGTCGATTTTATCGAAGAGGATACAGAGATTGCCCGCCAAGAGGCCGCCCGGCCGCTTGAGGTGATCGAGGGACCGCTGATGGATGGGATGCGGATCGTCGGTGACCTGTTTGGGTCCGGAAAGATGTTCCTGCCGCAAGTTGTCAAGAGCGCACGCGCCATGAAGCGAGCCGTTGCCTACTTGGAACCATACATGGATAGCGAAAAGTCCGGCATCCGCACACGCGGCACTGTTGTCATGGCGACGGTCAAAGGTGATGTGCATGACATCGGCAAGAACATCGTCGCTGTAGTCCTGGGCTGCAACAGCTACGAGGTCATCGATCTGGGAGTCATGGTGCCCTGCCAGAAGATCTTGGAGACAGCGCGTGAGAACAACGCGGACCTCATAGGTCTCAGTGGCTTGATCACACCTTCGCTTGACGAGATGGTTCATGTTGCCAAGGAAATGGAACGGGAAGGGATGAACACTCCGCTGCTCATCGGAGGAGCTACGACCAGTAAGCAGCACACTGCCGTAAAGGTTGCTCCGCAATACCACCAGAGCACAGTGCATGTCGCCGATGCTTCGCGGGTCATCAACGTCACATCCAACCTCCTCGATCAAGGGCGTAAGGTCGCTTTCGATGCTGAGAACCATCAACTCCAAGAGGGTCTTCGAGCCCTACACCGTGAACGTGTTTCCTCGCCGTTGATTCCCTATGCGACTGCGCGGGCCCGTCGATATCACATCGAGTGGGGTGCTCGCGAGCTGGCAACGCCAGCGTTTCTGGGCCGCAGGGTTGTTGAGGGACTCTCGTTGCGTGAGTTGATCCCCTACATCGATTGGACGTTCTTCTTCGTTGCCTGGGAGTTGAAGGGCCGCTACCCAGACATTCTCGATCATCCGAAGTACGGGGCGGCGGCGCGTGATCTGTTCGAGAACGGACAGACGCTTCTCAACCGGATCGTTGACGAGCAGTTGCTCACGGCGCGCGCCGTCCGCGGGTATTGGGCAGCCAACAGTGACGGTGATGACATCGTGTTGTTTACGGACGAATCTCGCACCGAGGAGTTGACCCGGTTCAGCATGTTGCGGCAGCAACGCACCTCGACCGAGTCGACACCAGCGCGTTCTCTGGCGGATTTTGTCGCTCCAATCGATAGCGGCAAGCCAGACTATCTCGGCGCATTCGCGGTAACTACGGGGCTTGGAGCAGAGGATCTCGCCAAGCAGTTCGAAGCCGATCACGATGACTACAACTCGATCCTGGTTAAAGCGCTCGCGGACCGGCTGGCGGAGGCTCTCGCCGAGATGCTGCACAAGCGCAGCCGGGCTGAGTGGGGCTATGGTGAGTCCGGTGACCTCAGCACCGAGGACCTGATTCGGGAGCGATACAGCGGGATCCGGCCAGCCTTCGGTTATCCCGCCTGCCCGGACCACAGTGAGAAGTGGAAGCTGTTCGGACTTTTGCAGCCTGGCGACCTGGGAATCGACCTGACCGAGACCGGGGCGATGGCCCCGGCGGCCAGCGTGAGTGGGCTATATTTCGCTCATCCGGATTCGCGCTATTTCAGCGTCGGCCGGGTCGACCGGGATCAGGTCGGGGACTACGCCCGCCGGAAAGGCCAGGAAATCCGCGAAACGGAACGATGGCTAGCCCCAAACCTTGCCTACGACCCAGATTAGGTCGATCCCCGTAGAAATTTGAGGGTCCCTGTTTCGTTTTTGCCCCGGCTGGCGCTCAAGGGGGTGAGACGAGACAAGAGCATGGGAATACCGCGGCCCTCGATTGGCATGGAATCGAGGGCCGCGGTTCTTTGTTGAGCGCTCGTACGGGGGTGACCGCCTGATCCCGGCAATACAGGTTTGACGGCGAATGTGCCGACAGTGTCCCCATGGGACCGATATCTGGCCGGTTTGCATGCACCGCCCTGCTGCTCTGCCTCGTTACAGCCTGTGGCTCGGATCGACCGTTTGCTGGCTCGACCTCAGAGGTGAACTATGCAGACCGTGTGTCCGCTGTGGCGCTCGAGGATGCGGTTGGGCAGGGACTCGTCGAGGTGATCACGCGCGATCACAACTGCACCCGTACTGAAATGGGGCTGGTACTCCGCCCCACCGGCGGCTCTCAGATCTGGATTCGAATTGATGTGGGCCTGCAGGTTCACGATCCGCACAAGGAGGATCAGGTCTACATCACGACCCAGACGAAATACGTTCGACTGGCCAGGCGGACCAACCTCCTCGTCACGATTCCTCACGTCCAGCGGACGATGTTCCGGTCTCTGGGGATTCCGAGCGGCGCGAGATTGTCGAGATGTAATGACGAGCGGTTGATGAAGTTCTTGCACGCGATCAGCAAGCGTTCCGTTGTGCCGGACTGGAAGGATGTGCAAATCGCGACCTGGGCTCTCACGGACAACATCCCTTTCGATCGTGTCCGAACCCCACCAGCTGATGGCAAGATTCGACTCAGTGTTCACCCGACGATCAACGCCCGTGAGATGCTGCGCATCTTTGCGCTGCTCGAGCAGGTCGGGTACGAGAAGAAAGACTTCGCGCTCTGGATTGGAGCGCTCGATGAGGTCGATCGACTTGTCGATGCTTACGAGCGTCTTGTGGATCAGGAAGACAGGGGCGCAATCAACCCGTTCCGAATGATCTGCGACCTGTATCCGCTCGAATCCGCGGCTGATGTCCTCGTCAGTAGCTTCGATCGTCACCAAAGCGACAAAGGAATACCGTATCGACGTTACGCCTTCGAAGTCCTTCGGAAGATCGGTGGACCCAGCGAGATCAAGATCATCAAGCGAGTATCGATGCTGGAGTCCGACCGAGGCTTGTTTGAGATGATGGTCGAGGCCGCCGAGGCTTCGGCTGCGCCAGTGAAGTAGATCTGGCACGATCGTTTGGGCAGTCGTGCTTTGTCGACCTCCCGCACTCCAATCACCGAAGCGAAGTTGTGGTGCGGCACTCAAGAAACCCGAGTACGGATCACAATCGGGACTGTGGGGTTCTCAGTTGGCCGACCACGGAAACTGCGTCATAGCTATTGCCCAACAGGTGCAAGTTGGGCAGGGCCTCCACCCGGTTGCGGATCCGCGCTATTCGTTGGCTGTGGCCGAGGGTGTATTGGGGGATTGCCCCTGGGGTCCGACAGACGCGTTCGAACACACGGGGTGCCGACAGTCCTGTGTAGGAACGCAGCATCGTGTCCGCTTGCTGCACTATTGTGTCGTCTGATTCATCCAGGGCGCCCAGCCGCATGACGCCACCCGCCATCACGCGGACCAGGAACTCATCGCCGGGTGCACACCCTGGGAATATGGACGAGCAGTAGATAGTCCCGAGCATTGGCGACGCGTCTCGCCGATCGATGAGATATCCGAAGCCCGCGAGTTGCTCTTCGACGTCGGCGCGTGGGTACCCGAGATAGACGTTGGCGATGGACGCGAAGGGGATTTTTTTGAGTTCAAGCGCTAGTTCACGACAGGTTGGCCCCAGCAGTTCGGCGGCAACTCGGGATGGCACAGCCAGGGCAAGTTCTCGCGTGATCATCGTCGAGCCGTTCGCGAGGGTCGCCGACCATCCATCGCCTTCTTGTGCGAGTGCTACGACACCCGTAGAGAGCAGCAGGCGATCACCGAGGGAATCCGAGAGGGCTTGGATGATCGTGTGCATACCACCGCAAAATGAGTGGAGTGCGGGTCGCTTGGGCTTGCCCTGCCGAGCCTTGCGGCCCGCGAGCATTCCTCGCAGCAGACTGCCGTGTTTGGTCTCCAACTCCTTGATAGCGGGGAACGCCGCCGCCATTTCGAGTGTGTGGGCGTCGCCGCCAAACACCCCGTTGGCGAGGGCTTCTGCCAAGGGTACAGCTTGCGGCCCGAGTCGACGTGCGACGAATCCTGCCAGGCTCTCGTCCGGGAGAGACCGGCGCCGACGGAATGGTTCCATGCACAGGCTGAGCTTGCCTGCCAGGGTGAAGATCTTGGTCGCCAACAAGTCTCCAGGTCCGTTTGGCAGGGGGTGTAACTGGCGATCCCTGGCTAGAAAGCGGTGTTTTGCGAGAGGGTTAGCCGGCACGACTTTGTCTTCAATCCCGAGTGCGGAGAGAAGAGCCTCGCTGTCGTCGTTGGGGCGTATTCCCTGCGGCCCGATCTCACAGGTGTAGCCATCGATCTCCTTGGTCTGGACCCAACCGCCCGCCTGGGCTTGCTGTTCCAGGACTCGGACCTCGAGTTGGGGTTCGGCGCGAAGTCGCCAGAACGCATGGGCCAGGCCCGCCGGTCCTGCGCCGACGACCAGCAGATCCGTCGTCGAACACTCGGCGGTCATATGGTGCGCGAATATCTAGGGCCCTTCTCGGCATCGCGATCGAGGTAGGCGTCGAATGGCATGCAGATGTTGCGCACGAACAACCGTCCCCTTGGCGTGACCGAGATCCCGTCGGGTCCGATGGTCACCAACCCGTCACTGACCATCGGTTCCAGGTTCCGCAACTCCGATTCGTAGCGGCGATGGAAGTCCTCAGCGCCGCCGTGACGATCGAAGAGAAGGCGAAAGTGGCACATCAGGTCGAGGATGATCCTGCGTCGTAGATTGTCATCGACGGACCGGACCATCCCTCGGTTGACCGGGAGGTTTCCAGCGTCAATCGCGGCTTCCCACTCCTTGAGGTTCTTGTGGTTGTGGGAGAAAGCGCCACCTACTTCGCTGATGGCACTCATCCCAAATGCCACCATGTCCTCCGCTGGGTGGGTCGAGTAACCCATGAAGTTGCGATGCAAACAGCCGTTCTCGGTGGCCAGGGCCAATTCGTCATCGTTCTTGGCGAAGTGATCCATCCCGATTGCCGTGTAGTCGTGGGCGACCATGTCATCCAGGGTGACCAAGTACAGTTCGAGTTTCTCTGCACCGCGTGGCAGGGCATTCTCTGGAATGACCTTTTGGTGCTTACGGATCCAAGGCACGTGGGCGTAGCCGTAGCACGCGATCCGATCCGGGGAGAGTTCGTGTACTAGATCCAGCGTGCGTTGAATGCCCGCTTTGGTCTGGTAGGGCAACCCGTAGATCAGGTCCAGGTTGACCGACTCGAAGCCGAGTTCGCGCGCCGCGGTGACGCTGGCCTGAGTCTGTTCGAAAGTCTGGACGCGGTTGACGGTCTCCTGCACCTTGGGATCAAAATCCTGCACTCCCATGCTGATCCGGTTGAAGCCGATTTTCGCGAGCACCTCGAGTTGCTCTCGCGTTGTGACGCGAGGATCGATCTCGATGCTCACTTCCGCGTCGTTTGTGAGTGGGAACAACTCGCACAGACCCGTGAACAACTTCTCGATCATCGCAGGCGAGAGAAAGGTCGGTGTGCCGCCGCCCCAGTGGTGTTGGATGACCGTCCGAGAGTTCCCGATGGTCTGTCTAACCAGTGCCGCTTCGCTGAGCAGGCGGTCGACATACGGCGCTTCCTTCTCGTGCCGCTGCGTAATGACTGTGGAGCAGCCACAGAAGTAGCACAAGGCGTCGCAGTACGGGATGTGTGCGTACAGTGACATCGGCTCGGAGCTCTGGCCCGCCGAACGTAGGCGATCGTCATAGTCCTGGGCTGTGAACTGGTCACTCCAGACCGGTGCCGTCGGGTAGCTCGTGTAGCGAGGCCCGGGCTTGTCGTAGCGAATCAGAAGGTCGTGCAGATCTGTCATGAAGTCGATCTAAGAGTTGTGGACTTCGTCGACGACGATGGACAGAGCCTCTGGGTCGACGTCCGGCAGGATGCCGTGCCCGAGGTTGAAGACGTGATGTGTCGTGCCTGCCGCGTCACAGACGGCACGCACTGTGCTTCTGAGGCAGTCCTCGTGTGCGTAGAGAGTGGTTGGGTCCATGTTGCCTTGCAGGGTCATCGAATCGGGCGCGATGCTGCGGGCCTTGGCCATGTCGATACGCCAGTCAAATCCAAGTACGTCAGCGGAGCTTTCGGCCATTGTTGGCATGTGCTGGGCCGCACCGTTCACGTAGTTGATTGCCAGCCCGCCGGCATCTCGTGCCGTCTGCAGCAAGGTGTCAGTGCGGGGGGCGCAGCGTTCGGCGTAGTCCGACGGCGTCAGCACGGATGCCCAGGAGTCAAAAGTCTGTACCGCGTCGCAACCGTTTTCGACCAGCGCTCCAACCAGTGGTTGAAGGCAGCTTGTGATGCGATCCAGCAGCGCCGAGAAGACCTCGGGCTGGCTGTACATCATCTTCCGAGTCGCATCCCAGTTCTTGGAGCCCTTACCCTCGATCATGTAGCACGCGATGGTGAACGGTGCCCCCACAAATCCGATCAGCGCCTTGTCATCCGCGAGTTGCTCGCGAACGATCTTGGCGGTTTCCAACATGGGGGTGAGGTCCTTGGACGGGTCGGGCTTTCTGAGGGCTTCGACGTCCGCCATCGTCTGGATGGTGTTGGCGAGTACCGGCCCCGGGTTGTAGGTCAATCCGACCCCCATCGGCTCGATTGGCACCAGCAGATCCGTGAACAAGATCGCGGCATCCATTCCGTACCGGTCGACGGGTTGCATGGTGACCTCGGCGGCGGCCTGTGGTGTCTTGCAGAGTTCGAGGAAGGAGAATCTCTTACGCATCTCCCGGTACTCCGGGAGGTAGCGCCCTGCTTGCCGCATGATCCATAGGGGTCGGTGCGCGGCTGATCTGCCTTGAGCGGTTGCCAAGAATGGCCCATCGGGATTGCCATGTTTCATGATTCATCACCGCTGGTAAATCGCAGGCCGACTCCGCGCACCGTTAGAATGTGCTTTGGTTGCTTGCTGTCGCACTCGAACAAGCGGCGCAGATTCAGGACGGCGTTGTCGAGGGTTCGGGTGGTCGACGGGGTGTTGGGGCCAAACAGGTGTTGTGCCAATTCCTGGCGCGGCACGACTTCGCCGTGTCTGGTCGATAGCAGGCGCATCAGTTTGATTTCGGTGGGGGTGAGATTGGTCTGCCTGCCGTCATAGGTTGTGGCCGCGTGGCTGCGAAAGTCGATACGGTTGCCGCTGAATTCGAGCAGGTCGGAACCGGATGGGATCGCAGTCTTTCGGCGAAGCAGGGCCTCGATTCGCAGCAGGAGTTCTTTGAGGTTGAACGGTTTGGTCAGGTAGTCATCCGCCTTTAGCTCCAAGCCCCGAATCCGATCCGCATCGTCGATGCGTGCCGACAGGATCAGGACCGGGGTGTCGTCGCCTTGGCTGCGCATGTGCTCTAGCACCTCGAAGCCGCTGATCCCCGGCAGCATGATGTCGAGAATGACGAGATCCAATCCGCCCTTGGCTATCCGGTCGCGAGCGGCGGTGCCGCTACGGACCAACTCGGCACCGTAGCCCCCGGTCTGCAGATTGTCGCAGAGCATCTCGCCGAGTGCGGGCTCGTCTTCGACCACCAGGATCCAGCGAGTCATGCGGACTCCTTGCCGGTCAGTGGCAGCAAGACCGAGAATTGGGCCCCGGTGCCGGCCCCTTCGCTCGTCACCGTGATCGAACCACCGTGTGAGTGCACCAGTTCACGAACCAGGAACAACCCGATTCCTGAGCCGCCTCTGAAGTCGCCGTCCTTGCCGCGGAAGAAGCGATCAAAAACCAGCGGCAACTCACTCGCCGGGATGCCGCGGCCGGTGTCCGTGATGGTGAGCTGTGCCGAATCCTCAGCTCGGGTCAACGACAAGGCGATGTGACTCTCTGGAGGTGAATATTTGACCGCATTGTCGAGGAGGTTATGCAGGATCAGATGTATCGCCTCACGATCTCTCCGCACGTTCAGACCTGTTTCGATATTGGTGGAGAGAGAGATGCCAGCAGCATCCATTCGATCCGACATCGACCTGATGGCGTCCTGGACGTCTTCAGAAAGGTCGCTCACGACCATGGTGAGACCATCGCCATAGAGTTGCAGGCCGCCGGCGGTCAGCAGGTTCGTGAGGTCCTTCTCGAGGTGATCGACTTCACGCAGCATCGACTCGAGGTACTTCTCGCGCTTGTTGTCCGGCATGCTGCCGGCCAACATCGATTCGATTCCTAGCCGGACGGTAGCTAGAGGAGTTTTGAGGTGGTGGGTGGCACCGGTCAGGAAGTGCTCCTGCTGCCGGCGCAGGCGATTTTCGCGCAAGATGGAACGATAGAGCATCACCACTCCACCGATCACCAACAACCCCATTACGATGCCTTCTGCCGTGAACATGACGCGCAGTCGGCGTGCTTTGGCGGTGAAGTCGCCGTTGGAGTCCGCACCCATGACCTTCCAGGCCTCCTCGATCTTTCCCTCGGTGATGAGTTGGGTCGCGGAATCGAAGTAGTAGCTTTCACGCACCAGGAAGAAGATCCACCAGCCGATCAGAACCAGGCAGAACGTCACCACGCAGGCGAACAGGGCTCCGGAGTTCTTGGGGCTGGACATGAGTCAGAAGGCCGAGTCGAAAGCGTTGCGGAAAGCATGTACGGCGAGGTCGATGTCCTCTTCCGTGTGGGCTGCTGACAGGAATCCTACTTCGTATGCTGAGGGAGCTAGATACACCCCTTGGGTCAGCAAGGCGCGAAAAAATCGTCCATAGGGCTCTGCAGCAGCGCTGCTGACACCGGTTGCCGCGCGTGGTGGCTCGCCCTCACCGAAATGAAACCAGAAGATCGAGCCCTGCCGCACGAATCTGACCGGATGGGACCCGATCGAATTGCACACGCCAGCCTCGAGCCGCTGACCGAGCCTCTCGAGTTTCGAGTGCAGCTGGTCGCGGACCAGGATCTCCAGGGTTGCAAGTCCCGCCGCCATCGCCACGGGATTGCCCGACAAGGTGCCGGCCTGGTAGACGCCTCCGAGCGGCGCGAGGTGTTCGAAGTAACTCGCGGGACCGGCAAACGCGCCGACCGGCATTCCACCGCCGATGATCTTGCCAAATGTCACCAGGTCAGGCCGAATGTCATACAACTCCGCAGCGCCGCCCATCCCGATCCGGAACCCGCTGATGACTTCGTCGAAGATCAACAAGGCCCCGGACTCGGCAGTGACCTGCCTCAGGGTCTCCAGGAACTCTCCGCGCTGCAGCAAGAGCCCGTTGTTGGCAGGAACAGGCTCGATGATGACCGCCGCGATTTCCCTGCCCTCCCGGGCCATGAAGTCGCGCAAGGCATCGCTATCGTCGAGCGGTAGGACCGAGGTGAGGGCGGCGATTTCCGCCGGCACGCCGGACGAAGAGGGTTGTCCCAGGGTGACTGCCCCGGAGCCAGCCGCCACCAACAGGCCGTCGCTGTGACCGTGGTAGCACCCATCGAACTTGACCAAGCGCGACCGGCCGGTGACCCCGCGTGCGAGGCGAATTGCCGACATCGTCGCTTCGGTGCCGCTCGACGTGAACCGGACCCGTTCCACGCCGGGATAGCATCCAGCGATACGCTCGGCCAGCTCGACCTCGGCAGCGTGGGGCGCGCCGTAGGTCAGACCTCGAGTGCTGGCTGCCTGCACCGCGGCGAGGACCTCTGGATTCGCATGCCCGAGGATCAGTGGCCCCCAGGAACCGACGAAATCGAGGAACTGGTTGCCATCGGCGTCGGTGAACCGGCTACCGCAGGCCGATTCGATGAACAGGGGCGTGCCGCCGACTGCCCCGAAAGCGCGTACTGGCGAGGAGACTCCGCCCGGCAGGGCACGGCGGGCGGATTCGAAGAGAGCTGCAGACCGTTCGAATGAATTGGTCATAACCATCTCTCTTGAAGTGCTTTACGAGCATGATACGTGATGAGGATCTGGGCCCCGGCACGCCGCACCGCGTGCAGGTGTTCTCGGACGAGGTCGGCCTCGTCGGCCAGGCCTTCGCGGACCATCAACTTGATCATGGAGTACTCACCGCTGACCAGATACGCGGCGATCGGCATACCGGTCTGGTCCGCTACCTGCGCGATCACGTCGAGGTAGGCCAGCGCCGGCTTGACCATCAGGATGTCAGCGCCCTCGTCGATGTCCAGCAGAGCCTCCCGAATGGCCTCCTGCGGGTTGCGGAAGTCCATCTGGTAGGACTTGCGGTCCTTCGGACCGGCGTCTTTCGGTGACGAATCGGCGGCTTCACGGAATGGGCCGTAGAAACTCGAGGCGAACTTCACCGCGTAGCTCATGATCGCACGTTCCCCGAAATCGTTGTCGTCCAGGGCATCCCGGATGGCGGCGACTCGCCCGTCCATCATGTCCGAGGGAGCGATCACGTCGGCACCGGCCTGGGCGAGGGAGACAGCCTGGCGGGCCAGCAGAGGCAGGGATGGATCGTTGTCGACCTGACCGTCTTTCAGCACTCCACAGTGCCCGTGGTCGGTGTAGGTGCACAAGCAGACATCCGCAAAGACCGTCAGTTCCTCGCCAAATTCGCTCTTGAGTCGGGCGACGGCCCGATGGGCTGGAGAATTCGGGTCTTCCCCGCTGCTGCCGACCGCATCCTTGGTCTCGGGGATGCCGAACAACAAGACGTTTCGGATTCCGAGTTCGAGATCCGATTCGACCTGGCGTGTGAGGGCGTCACAGCCCATGCGGTCGATACCGGGCATCGCGGTGATCGGTCGGACGCCGTCGTCCTCGGGCAGGACAAAGTGCGGTTGGATCAGGGAGGCGGGGGCGACGTGAGTCTCAGCGACGAGTTCACGAATCGCCGGGGTCCGTCGTAGTCTGCGGGGTCGGTGCATCACTCGATAGTCCTTGGATCAAGCTGACTAGAGCTTGTGCTGTGGGAGCTGTGGATGTGGCGAAGGGGGAGAGGCCAGCATCTTGCATCGCGCTGGCGGTGGTCTGACCAAAGGCCAGCAGGTTTGAATCAGAGCGGCTGGCGCTACTGCCAGCGAAAGCGCGAACCGCCGAGGGACTGGTGAACACCAGATGGTCGGCTGTTGGGATCTCGATGCCGGACATGACCTCGGTCCGATAGACCGTGACCGCGTGAACCTGGCGACCGCCGGTTTTCAGTTCGGATTCGAAATCGGGATGACGGTCCTCAGCGCAGGGGTAGAGAACGACATCATCTTGGCTGGTTTCATCGAGCAGGTATCGCGCAAGTTCTCGACCACCAGCACAAGGTGTCGGAGTGCGGCAGGAATAACCGCGGTCCTGCACCGCCAGAGCGGTGGTGGGTCCGACAGCAAAAAACTGTGTGTGCGCGAGGTCGAGGTCTCGCACCGAGACTTCTTCGAAGAACCGATCGACTGCGCGCGCAGAGGAGAAAGCCACGACACCGGGGCTGCCTGTTGGCAAGGCGCCGTCGGTAAGCGAGATGGGAAAGGTCTCACTGACCGCGACCGACTCTACCTCGGCACCGGCCAGGCAAAGAGAATTGCTCAGGCGGCTACCGGCGCCGCCAGGGCGCAGCAAGACGACCTTCTGGCCGGCCAGGGGGTCGTTCAGGAACGGCTGTAGCTGGGCGGCAGCCTGGTCCGCCAACAGCGCTGGATTGTCGCCGTGCAACAGCATGGTGGTCCCACAGCTCGGCTGGGACTCGGAAAACAAGCTGACCAGCATCCGGTAGCCGTGGGCTGGATCCGGTTCTACGAGTGCTCCCAAGGGCATGGAGCATCCACCACCGAGTAGCCAGAGTAGCCGGCGTTCGGCGTTCACACAGTCTGCCGTGCTGACGTCGTGGATCGTCGCGAGGATTGCCTTGGTGGCTTCGTCATCGTTGCGACACTGGGCGCTGAGTGCCCCTTGACCGGGTGCCGGAGTGAACAACTCGACTGGCAACTCGGCACGCTCGAGTGATGGCGTGGCAAGGCCGAGCCGTTGTAGACCGGCGGCGGCCAGGATCGTCGCATCGTATTGTCCTTCGGCAACCTTGCGGGCGCGGGTCTCGACGTTGCCACGAATGTCCTGGACCTTGAGGTCGCTTCGAAGCGCCAGTACCGAGGAACTGCGGCGGGGGGAGCTGGTTCCAACCACGCACTCACCGAGCAAGGGCAA
>JAYZDB010000136.1:0-10159 GCA_036338025.1 Planctomycetota bacterium | reverse complement strand
GCGTGTGAGCCGAGCCGTGAAGGACTTGATCACGCCTGGTTCCGATCCGATGCGGCGCTTGCCAAAGCTGACGATCCGCTGCACTCGATCTATGCCGTGAGTTACAAGCACACCGGCACACTGTTTCCCATGGTGTGGGCTGACAAGGATCGATCGGTGCACGCGGTCAATGTGACCAGTCGATACGCCAAGGCACCCACCGTCACGGCCAAGGCTTCAATCAGCCGACTCATGATTTGTGTCCGCAGCAAGCCAGGGGGTGAACGGGTGATGGTTCCGGTGCAGCTATTCGATCCAGCGGACAAAAAAGTCCTCGGACAGGGCACTAGCAAGGGCGAGTCCTTCGATACCAATGACTACCTGACCTTTGAGGTCGCCCAACAGAAACCCTTGGAGCTCCGATGGGGTAAGGGCAACTCCCTGAGGAAACGACACCTCGATCCTCTCGCAGACAAGCAGAAGATCGTAACGGTCTACCTGCGCGACTGAATCCGATCAGGGCCCGCGCGGGTAGGGATGATCAGAGCCTCTGGTCGGCCTTTGCAGCCAAGACAAAGTCGCTCTCGGTGAGTCCATCGATCTTGTGGGTCCAGATCGTGATGCGGACCTTGCCCCAGGCCAGGTAGATGTCAGGGTGGTGCCCCTGATCTTCGGCCAACTCACCGACACGGTTGGTGAAATCCAGGGCTAGTTGGAAATCCTGGAATTCGTAGAGCTTCTCGAGGTGATGCCCATCGACAACCTGCCATCCATTGCCAAGTTGATCGGACAAGGCTTCCAACTCCTTACCCTCGAGTGCTGGGACTCCGCCCCGGCAGGGGATGCACTCTTTGCTGGCCAAATCGCTCATGGTATCCCCCAGGCTGGTGTGACATTGTGGGAAGCTGCTTCCCCAGAAGTATAGGCATGTCGTCCACGATTCCGAGATGATGGAACCATCTTCCTCCCAACCTACCTTGCACAGGGGGCTTGGTCGAACCGGCGCAATCGCACTGGTCCTCGGTAGCGTCATCGGTTCCGGGATCTTCTTCAAACCGCAGGAGGTTGCCGGACTGCTCGGCAGCGTCGAATGGATAATCGCCGTCTGGGCCCTGGCAGGAGTCCTATGTCTGCTGGGCGCACTCAGCCTGGCGGAGCTCGGGGCGATGATCCCACGCGCCGGTGGGCTCTACGTCTACCTGCGCGAGGGCTACGGCAAGGTGGTTGCGTTCCTGTACGGCTGGTGCCTGTTCCTGCTGGTTCGACCAGCCTCTACCGGGGCTCTGGCTACCGCGTTCGCGATTTCCCTGCCAATCGCCGACAACCTGAAATTCCTGGTGTCCATTGCGTCGATTGCGGTACTTGCCTGGGTCAACGTCATGGGGGTCGCATGGGGCGGTCGAATGCAAAACCTGACGACCCTGATTAAGGTCTCGTTCCTGTTGGGTGTCATCTTGCTGCCGTGGTTCACGGGGTCAGTGGAGACGGAAAATTTCACCTCAACGTTCGAATCCGACCCCAACCGAGTCAACATCAACAACTTCATGGCCGCGTTGTTAGCGGTAATGTTCGCCTACAATAGTTGGCACGAGGTCACCCCGCTGGCTGAGGAAATTAAGGAACCGCAGCGCAATGTGCCCTGGGCCCTGGTCGTAGGAGTTGGTGTTCTCACACTTCTCTACGTCGGCACCAACATCGCGTACCACAGCGTGTTGTCGATGACCGAAGTGGCATCCGAAAAGAACTCGGCCACAGCGGTGATGGACCACATCTTCGGTCCCGTGGGAGGGAGCATCATGACAGCCCTCGTCATGTGTTCGGTATTTGGCACGCTGAACGCCAACCTGCTGCACGCGCCCCGCGTTTATTTCGCGATGAGCCGTGACGGGGTCTTCTTTCCGCAGTTTGCTCGTGTGCATGCGACACGCCGGACACCGATGGCGGCCATCTTGACCCAGGCCGGCCTGGGCTGCGTGATGATCCTGATCGCAACCACCACCGGCGAGGACGTGTTCAAGGTGCTCAGCAACCTGGCGGTGTTCGGAAACAGCATCTTCTACCTGCTTGCAGTTTTTGCAGTGATCATCTTACGGCGCCGTCAACCTACTCGAGATCGACCGTACCGGACATTCGGATATCCGTGGACGCCCTTGGTGTTCGTGCTGTGCTACGCCTGCTTCTTGCCATCCATCTTCGTTGCCCGACCCCTCGAGTCCTGGTACGGCCTGGGAGTCATCATCCTCGGAATTCCGGCGTTCTGGATCTGGCACTCGCGAAGCAAGGCAAGCTGAGCCAACCGCCGAAACTGCCACGACTCACCGCGTCAGGCCAGGATCTCCCCGATGACGTGACCTCCTACATCAGTGAGTCGGCGATCAATCCCGTTGTGACGAACGGTGAGCCGTTCGTGGTCAATCCCCAGCAGGTGCAGGATGGTCGCATGCACATCGTAGCAATAGGTTGAGTTCTCAACCGACTTGAACGACCACTCATCAGTTGCACCATACGAAACCCCGCCCTTGATGCCGCCGCCGGCCAGCCAGTTGGTGAAACCAAACGGATTGTGATCGCGGCCCTTGCCGCCCTGACTGCATGGCATCCGGCCGAACTCGGTGGTCCACAGGACGATCGTATCGTCGAGCATTCCACGACGTTTCAGGTCCGTCAACAAGGCTGCGGCTGGACGATCCATGCCTTCGGCCATGTCGCCGTGATCCCGCGCAAGATCTTCATGACTGTCCCAGTTGCGGCGCGGGAAACCATTGTCCGCTCCGCTCCATACCTGGACGAAACGCACCCCTCGCTCCAACAGACGACGGGCGATCAAGCATCTTCGACCAAAGTCTTCGGTGGGTTCCCGATCCAAACCGTACAGTTCTCGGGTCTCCGGGGTTTCCTTCCCGATGTCCAAGGCCTCGGGAGCGCTGAGTTGGAGACGCGCTGCAAGTTCATAAGAAGCGATGCGCGCAGCCAGTCGTGGATCATCCTCACGTCCGTTGCGGTGCAATTGGTTTAACTCATCGAGAACCCGGCGGCCCTGCGAGTCACTTTCCGGGGTCACAAACCCTCCGACCTGGGGCGGGTGCAGATCAAAGATCGGCTCAGCACGGCCCGGTCGGATCATGGTGCCCTGGTGCTGCGTCGGCAAGAAGCCAGCCGACCAGTTGCGCGGACCTCCTGGCGCAAAGCCGCGGGCATCCGGGAGCACCACAAACGTCGGCAATTCGTCGGTCAGGTTTCCGAGGCCATGTGAAACCCAGGCACCCATCGAAGGAAATCCTGGTTGCGTAAATCCGGTGGCCTGCATGAAAGTCGCCGGACCATGCACGTTGGTTTTGCTGACCATCCCGTGCAGAAACGCAATGTCATCGACACATTCCGCGAGATGCGGAACCAGATCGCTGATCCACTTACCACTTGATCCGCGTGGTCGGTATTTCCACGGACTCTGCATCCAGGCGCCGGGTGACGACTGAAACAATTCGACCTTCTCGCCGACATCAAACTTCTTCCCGTGCAGGCGGACCAATTCTGGTTTGTAGTCGAAGGTGTCGACCTGACTGGCTGCACCGGACATGAACAGTTGCACCACCCGCTTGGCGCGCGGCACGTGGTGTGTGCGGGCGCCGGCTGGTGATTCCCGGTAGAGGAGTTCTTCGAGCGCCAAGGCCCCGATTCCCGTCGACCCGTGCTGTAACAATTCTCTGCGATTGAGCATGGTTCAGTCCACGAACAGGAACTCGTTGAGATTGAAGATCAACCGGCACATGTTCGGCAGTCCATGTAGTCGACGGTATTCCATCAAGCGCCGAGACTCTGCCTCGGAGGGTCGACGGGTAAAGGCAAGACGGAAAGCCTCTGCGACCTGCCGCTCATGCACGTCCGATACCTGGCGAATTCGATCTGCGAAGTGTTCGGCCTGGCGGAGCAGAAACGGATTGTTGAGCATCGTCAAGGCCTGCAGCGCGGTCAGGGTCGAGAAGCGTGTGGGTGTAGATACCGATGCATCCGCGCAATCGAGGCACTCCATGAATGGATCGGGGACACTCCGGACGATGTGCCGATAGACGCTGCGTCGATTGGATCCCTCCCCATCGGGATCAAATGCTCGGTAGTCGTATCGAGGCGAATGGTCATCCTCGAATCCAAACCATCGCACCGATGCGCCGCCCATCTTCAGATCAATTCGCCCACTGATCAGCAACACCGAGTCTCTGACGGCTTCGGCTTCGAGTCGCCGTCGAGGCATCCGCCACAACAGACGATTCTCTACGTCTTTCCTGGGAGCATCGCCCGAACGCTGCATGGAGGATTGTTGATACACGGCACTGCAGACGAGGAGTCGGTGCAGTCGCTTCAGCGAGCCACCACCGTCGCGGAACCAGGTAGCCATCCAATCGAGCAGTTCGGGATGGCTTGGCTTTTGGCCCATGTGCCCAAAATCATTGGCGGTGCCGACCAACCCGCGACCAAAGTGGTACTGCCATACCCGGTTCACGATCGAACGCCAGGTCAGCGGATTCGATGGATCAATGATCCACTGGGCGAGTGCCTTACGCCGTTGCATCTCGTCCGACTGGTCGATGGATTCGAAGTGCCCGTCGAGGTTCGGAAGACAACTCAAGGCACCGGCTTGGACCAGAGTGCCTTTTTGGGTCACGTCGCCTCGCTTGAGCAGGTGAATGGGTCGTGGAGTTGGGGAGGGCCTGGCCGCGTAGACGAGTTTTCCGCTGCGTTTCGCGGACCCGTCGGTGAGGTACTTTCTACCCCACGAACCGCCTGCCTCGATCGAATCCAAAGCCGTAACGGGTGCCTTGGCCGCAAGGTTCTTGCCAGCAGAAAGCACCACCATCTCACCCAGCGCGAAGATCCAGTCGTTGGTGCGCTGCCATAAACTGGTGGCGGTAACCCTTACGAAACGAGCCTGCCGTCCCCCACCGGGAATCGTCAGGGTCTTGTCGCCCGGGTGCGGGAAGTCACTCTTGGTATGGTCTGCGATCTGGATCGAATTCTTGAACCTTGGGTCATTGGAAATCTCGACCCGAAACCGCGGTGGGAACCCAAAGCCAGGGCCTGGATGACCGCCGTATTTCTCATGTGAAGGAAACAGCAGAACCGACTCGATGGCGTGTTCCTGGCCTAGATCGACCTGCACCCACTTGGTCTTGTCTGGGGATTTCTCGATCGAACTGTGGTAGCCAAGGGATTTGGCATTCGACGTCAGATGCTGCTCGGAGGCTGGCCCCTGGTAGGGGCGGTCAGCACGTTCGACGCCGGCAAACACCGCCTGCAAGCGATAGTAGTCACGCTGTGGAATCGGATCGAACTTGTGGTCATGGCACCGGGCACAGTGCACCGTTGTGCTGACAAAACTCGACATGGCATTGGCGAGCATGTCATCACGATCCAGAGATCGGACCTTTTGCTTGTCGATGGTGCCTTCGCGCAGCTCGACATGGCCGACAAAGTCCCACGGACCACTGGCAATGAAGCCCAGCGCGATGATGCCATCGGGATCCGCCGGTCGGATCGCGTCGCCAGCAATCTGTTCCTCTACGAAGCGGGCATAGGGCTTGTCGCTGTTGAGTGAGCGAATTACCCAGTCTCTATAAGGCCAGGAGTTTGGGCGGACCTTGTCCTTGTCATAGCCGTGGGTTTCGCCGTAGTGGACAACATCCAACCAATGGCGCGCCCAGCGCTCACCATAACGTGGCGACGCCAACAAGCGGTCCACCAGGCGCTGGTAGGCATCCTCACGCTGGTCCGCGAGGAATTCGCTGACTTCTCCGGGGGTCGGGGGCAATCCGTGCAAGTCAAAGCTCAGGCGTCGAATCAAGGTCCGCCGATCCGCTACCTTCGATGGCAGCAGGTCGTGGTCGTGCAGTCGCCGCAGGATGAACGAATCTACTGGTGTTTTCGGCCAGGACGATCCGGTGCTCGGGATCGGATTCTTCGCAATCGGAGCCAACGACCAGGCCGGTGTGGCTTGTGCGGATGTCGTATGGAGCACCGCAAACAGGGTCACCAGCGAGACAATCGAAAGGCGCATGGAAGTCGTAGGAGAACGATTTGACCGGGATTCTACCTTCTCAACCGACCTTGGCTCCAACTTCTGGAAGGCTTCCTTTGCTGCCTTGGAACCTGCTATGCGATTTTGGTTCACGATTGCCACATCTTGCAGTCGCCTTCCGCGGGCCTGGAGGCAAAATCTACGCGGTCGCCCCAGTCTCTTCCAGCGAGTACCTGACGCATGTCACACGCCTCCGCCCTGTTTTCCTTTTTGTTGCTGCCAGCCCTCCTGGTCGCCCAAAAGCCCGGCACCACGGAGCAGGTGCTCAAGGTAGAGGGCAAGGACCGCCAATACTTGCTACACGTCCCTAGGGGCTACAAGAAGCGACAGAAGAAGACGCTGCCGCTGGTCATCATGCTGCACGGTCGGACCAGCAATGGCCGCGCCGCAGCCAGTCGTTACTACGGTTGGACCCCGCTGGCCGACAAGGAGAAGTTCTTCGCGGTGTTTCCAACTGCGCTCGGAAAGCCGACCAGTTGGCAAGGCGGCTGGGCTGGCAAACCCACGGTCGACACCAAGTTCCTGTCTCAGTTGATCGACACCCTGCTGAAGGACTTCCGCATCGACAAGGAACGGGTGTTCATGACCGGTCACAGCAGCGGCGGCTTCATGAGCTATTCGTTTGCATCGACGCACTCGGAAAAGATCGCGGCGATCGGCCCGGTAGCCGGCTTGGCCGTGTCCAAGCAGAAATCAAAGCTGCCGGTTTCCGTGATCTCCTTTCACGGCATGGCAGATGACGTCGTGGCCTACGACAGCAAGAACGGCAAGAAGGCCCGCTACCGTGGCATGCCCTCGGCAATGGAATCCGCTGCGACCTTTGCCGATCACAACGGATGCGCGAAGCAATCCAAACGCACCGAACTGGCGAAGGGCAAGGTTCACCTCGACACCTGGGCAGACGGCAAAGCCGGCACCGAAGTCTTGTTGTACAGCATCGAAGGCGGCGACCACGGTTGGCCGAACGGCCGCGGCCCGCTCGGCGCCACCAAGATCATCTGGGAGTTCTTCAAGGAACACGGACGCGGAACCGCGCAATCCAAGAAGTCCAAAAAGAAGAAGCGTCGTACGATCAAGTAGACGCACTCTCGACTGGCCTCCCGGCAGGATCCCGAAAAGCTAGCGGGTCGAGGCGCTGCCGGCCGGTCTGCGCGAACGACCGCCGCTCTTGCCGCGTGCCCGACGGGTCGATGCACGTCCAGTTGCCGACCGCCGGATCGGTGTGCGTGTCGGTCGGCCGCGCTTTTCCGCTCGACGACCCGCCAAGGCCGCCGCCCGCCCACCGGCCGAAGCAGTCTGCTCAAATCGCGACCGCAGAACCTCAAGGCGCTGCTTGGTCAGTTTCTCGATGTCTCGCAGGTATTCGTGCTCTTCACTTGCGCACAGGGCGATCGCGATGCCGGTCTTGCCGGCGCGTCCGGTACGCCCGACGCGGTGAACATAGTCTTCTGGGACGTTCGGCAGTTCGAAGTTGATCACGTGGGTCAGACCCTTGACGTCGATACCACGCGCTGCGATGTCGGTGGCAACCACCACCCGGATCTTGCCGGCCTTGATCCCCGCAAGTGTCCGTTCGCGGGCACCCTGCGACTTGTTGCCGTGAATCGCAGATGCCTGGATGCCCGCCCGTACCAATTTCCTGGCCACCTTGTCGGCGCCGTGCTTGGTCCGGGTGAATACCAGGACGCTCTGCATTTCTGGGGCTGCGAGCAGGTCGACCAGCAGGTCGACCTTGTGCGCTTTGTCGACAAAGTAGACCGATTGCCTGGTGGGCTTGTTGGTCGAAGAGACCGGATCGACAGCAACCTTGACCGGCTCGTACAGGATGCTGCCGGCGAGTTTCTGGATCTCCTTGGGCATGGTGGCCGAGAACAGGAGCGTTTGCCGATCGTTGGGGATCAGATTTGTGATCCGGCGCACGTCGTGAATGAAGCCCATGTCGAGCATCCGGTCGGCCTCGTCGAGAACGTAATACTCGACATCTCCCAGATCGATATAGCCTTGCTGGTGAAGGTCGAGCAAGCGGCCCGGCGTTGCCACCAGGATGTCCACCCCCCTCTGCAGGGCGTGGATCTGCGGGTGTTTTCCGACGCCACCGAACACCACCAGGCTGCGTAGGTCAGCGTTGGCGGCGTACTTCTCGAAGTTCTCGTGAATCTGGGCGGCCAACTCACGAGTCGGAGCCAGCACCAGGCAGCGGATCCATGGTTTGTGGTGTCTACCCCGTGGTTCGCCGTCTTGCGCGCGCCGATCATCGCCTTCCATCATCATCTGTAGGATGGGAAGTGCGAAGGCAGCGGTCTTGCCGGTACCGGTGCGAGCACAGCCAAGCAGGTCCTTGCCCTGCAAGACCAGGGGGATCGCAGTGTGCTGAATTGGTGTGGGTTGTGTGTAGCGTGACTTCGAGAGTGCCGAGCAGATTTGCTTGTTGAGCCCGAGGTCGTGAAACCCGACGGTTTCGGTCGGGTTTGCAGAGGTGCTGTGGGAATTGGATGTACCGGATCGTTTTGAGCCGGAGGTGGATTTCCCGCCGGGTTGGCGGGCGTAGGAATCAGGAGTCATGTGTCTAGATGGGGAACGATCCCCGTGCCGCGATACGCGGCGGGTTTGGTAATGGGGTGCGGTCCCTTAGCTGGCTGCAGACTTTGCAGCAAAGTCAGATCGGGGTATTCGCACAGCTGAAACACCGACGGAAACGGGTTGCGGTCAGGCCTGAGCCCTGCGCAGTCGGAACGGTGCGGCCTTGTTGGGCCTCTGCACCGCACATACCCCACCCTTGTGATATGTCGCCGCCGGTTGATACAGCTCACCCCCGGGTTGCCCCAGAGGCAGGGCGTCGACACCGTCGTCTTGGACGAACGGGCCGATCGAACTGGCGGGATGGTGCCATGGCGCTGCGGCGAGTGCCATGACAATCTTCAATTTCAGTCGGGTGGCACAGCGAACGGCGGACACCCGCCACCTAGCGCCCATGGCAAGGGCTACGGGGGTCCGGCAGGGCTCTGAAACCGGCGCATGCCTGCCGCACCGATCAAGCGGATCCGATTTCCCAACCCTCCCGGTACGACTTGGTGAGGAACTGGGCGGCTTTGTCCGTGTTGGTAACCTCACCCTTCTCGGCATCCCATAGCAGCTTCTCGCCGGCCCGGTGGGCCACGTTGCCGAGCAGGTTGTGCTCGATCAAGGCACCAGAATAATCGAAGTTACACAGAGTCGGTGCCCCGGTCTTGCAACCGTGGATCCACTCGGCGTGGTGACCGCGTGATTTTGGTATCGACTGTACGGGTGCTACGTGATCCTTGAATCTGGCTTGTGGGCTGAGCAAGCGCCTGCCGTAGTTTGCGACCAGCATGCCCTTGTCACCGATGAACATGACGCCGATGTTCCACTTGCGTAGATCGGTGTCACCCCCGAGACGCTTCTGAAGCACATCGATACGTCGCTGCATGCCTTCCTTGCCGTGATACCAGACGACCTTGACTGGGGCGCTAAGGGAATCGAGGTCCCCCGGTGCGGGGTGTTGCCAGGTCACGACCTGCCACGGCGGACACGCGACAGGATCCGGTTTAGGACCCTCCGATTGGACTGAAGTCGGGTGCCGCAAGGAGAGGGCCCAGTACGGTAGGTCGATCAGGTGACTACCCATGTCGCCGAGCACACCGTTACCGAACTCCCATCGTCGATTCCAGTTCAGGTTACCGCCCTTCCAGTAGCCCGAGTTGTAGGCCCGCGTGTTTGCTGGCCCCAGGAATTGGTCCCAATGGTAGTCAGCAGGTTTGTCCTGGGCCGGCAGCACGGCTGTGCCTACTGGTCGAATGCCACGACCGCACCAGACGTGGGCTTCACGGACCTTGCCAATAGCTCCCGAACGGACCAACTCCACCACCCGGCGGTAGTTGTCATTGGCGTGAATCTGCGTACCCATCTGCGTTGCCAGCTTGTCGCGTCTCTTCTTGTACTCGTCTTGTACGATGCGGGCTTCCTGGACCGTATGCGCCAGCGGTTTTTCGCAGTAGACGTGCTTGCCGGCCCGCATCGCAGCTACCGCCGCCAAGGCGTGATGATGATCGGCGGTGCTGATCACCACGGCATCGATGTTGTCGTCATCGA
>JAYZDB010000135.1:0-13533 GCA_036338025.1 Planctomycetota bacterium | reverse complement strand
CCGAAGAACTTCGGCAGCGGAGAGGACTCGGTGTCCGGGATACCGAGCGCCTGTGCGAGGCTCTTCGAACTCTTCGCGAGATCTGCTGGCAGACTCACGCCGGGGAGCGGCCCGGGATTGGCGGAGCCGTTCGCGGATGCGATGCTCTGGTAGCGATCGTCCCACTTCCAGTTAGGCTTGCCGGCCCAGTCACCTTTAGCGCCGAGCAGGTTGGAAATCTCTTCGACGTAGTGCTGGTAGTGCTCCAGGTCGCGCTTGGCGATGAGTTCGTTGAGTTCCGCAGCCTGGCGATCCGCGATGGCACCTTTGACCTGCGACATCTGGACATAGCCAAACCAGAAACTGCCGAGGAACAGGACCATGGCGACCAAGAAGTAGAAGATGTTGATGTGGGCGGCGCCGCGCTCGCGGTTCTGCATAGGAACAAGCTCCAACGTAACTCTGGGAGGGGAGTCTACCGGGGGACCACCGGACGGTGCCGGTGAGGGGTTCAAGAGGTTAGGGGGACCCGACTTCTACCTGCCTAGGACGAAGCGGCAGGTCGTGCGATGTCGGGAATTTTGGACAGTTTTGCAGGGCCGGTCAAGGTGGGACTCAATCCTGGGATTTGGACACCCCCGGCACTGCGCCCCACGATACCCTGCAACAACGGTTCAGACACCCCACGAAACTGCAATGATTCCACCGAAACCAGCCGATACGCCCCTTGTCATCGGCTTGCTGGGTGGCGTTGCAGCAGGCAAGTCGTGGATTGCCACGGCTCTCGGAGACCACGGATTTCGCGTCATCGACGCCGATTCCGAGGCCCGGGAGGTGGTCAGGGACCCGGCGATCCTCGCCGCCATCGGCGAGCGCTTCGGTGCTGAGCTGGTGCGGGACGGCTTGGACCGGACGGCTCTAGCGGAACTGGTGTTCGACGATCCGCTTGCCCGAAAGGAGCTCGAGGAGATCACCCACCCGGCCATCCGGGGCCGAATCCTGGACCGGCTGGCAGCCGCGCGTGCTGCCGGCGCGTCGGTGGTCCTGGACGTGCCCCTACTGCTGGAGGGCGGTCTGATCGAGGAGTGTGACGAATCCGTGTTCGTAGAGGTCGACCAGGAGATCCGGCAGACGCGGGCCGCCGCCCGTGGCTGGGATGATAAGGAACTCGCCCGCCGCGAAGCCGCCCAAGCCCCCCTGGCGGAGAAGCGTGCCCACTGCCGCTTCGTGGTTACCAACAATGGGGATACCGACGCCACCCACGCCCAGGTCGCTGCCGTGCTCGCTGAGCTGGAGAATTTGTGACCGCATCGCGAGCCCCTTAGCGCAAAATCGCCACCCGCCATGGTCCAAGAAGCACAGCCCCAGAACCGGTCGACCAGCCAGGCGTCGACATCGACGACGCTGTCGCCGAATTTCTGGCAACTCGACCGTCGCGGCCTGGTGTTCGCCCTGCGCCGGATCCTCACCGCCATCGAGAACACCCCATCCAACGAAGTCCTGACTCTGCCGGCCCTCGGCTCATGACCCAGCTCGAGCAATCGACCAGGCTTCCAAGCGTCGACGACAAACCCAGCCTACGAGTTCCATGGCTCGCGGTCCTGGTCGGACCGGTGCTGGCACTGACGCTGTACTTCCCGACCCTGTTCGGCACCTTCCTCTCCGACGATTACCTCGCCAACATGATGCTGACCCACGAGGCCGAACCGAGGGTCGATTGGGACACGGTAATCGCAGACTTCGGTCGCGAGTGGATGGGTCTGGAAGGCGGTGGGATGTACCGCCCCCTGGTCAGCATGAGCTTCGCGCTGAATTACCTCGCTGGTGGGTGCAACCCCGCGTGGTTCCATCTGGTCAACGTGCTGATCCACGCATTGACAGCCTTCACCTGCGCGCTGGTGTGCGTTCGTTGCAGCACACAGCGTCCGGCAATCGCGGCGGTTCTCGGCGGCGCGCTGATCGCAGTTCATCCAGCATTCGCGGAGTCATCTTGTTGGATATCGGCTCGCAACAGCGGGATTCAAGTGCTCTTCGCGACAGTCTCCATGTTGGGTTTCATCAGCTACCGGCAATCTGGTAGGTCCGGATACCTGGGTCTGTGCATCATCGGTTTCCTGGCCGCGCTCATGACCAAGGAAACCGCGGTGCTACTGCCGTTCTCCTTCCTCGCATTGGACGCGCTGGTGCATGGATGGACCGGCCTCAGACGCCGGGGGGTTCACCTGGCGATGTTCGCGATCCTCGCCGGCTACTTTGGCATGCGGTATCTGCTGCTCGGCGTGCTACTAGGGGGCGACAGCGAGGGCCTCGAAAGCATTCAAAGCAACGACATCCTGAACAACGCCCTCGCAAAGGCCGAGTTGCTGGTCATACCGGTCGGCAGCAGCTACCCGCCCGCCTACGGTGAAGTCTTCGGGTATCTCTGTCTCGCCGGACTCGGGCTGTTGGTAGTTCCGGCGTTCTTGCGATTGACCACGGCCTGGGTGCCTTTGCTGCTCATCACATGGATCGGGCTGCACTTTGCACCGAGTTACCGCTTGATCGTCGATACCCACACCCTGTCCGGAAGTCGTCTGGTCATCGGTGCGACCACTGTCATGGCGATCGGCCTGGCGTTCCTGGCAACTCGCAGTCGATGGCCGGGGATCACCAGGCTGGCCATCGCCAGCCTGCTCTGTGGACTCACGGCCCTGAGCATCGGTCGGATGACTGCATTCCTGCGCGCCTATGAGGACATGCGTTCGCTGCGCGCGGACCTCAACTCTGCCGCTGCAGAATCGAAGCCCTCCCAACCCATCGGCGTGGTCGCGATCAATCGAGCCATCGACGGCGTGACGTTTCTCAACTGCAACGCGACCTTCCCACTACTCGAGAAGCCGAACAACCCAACAGACAAACCCCTCGTCAGTCTCGGATTCGTCTTCCAACCCGTGCCCGCCTCAGAACACCTCTTGTTCGACGTGGGACCATGGCGAGCACTACGGGAAATGGGTGCAACCCTGTTTGAATGGCATCGCAGCCCCAACATCATCAAGCCAACCGTAATCGTCGATCGACGAACGCTCACGCCACCAAAGCCCCTACCCGTCCTAAAAAGGTCAACCACTGGGAACGGCACTGACTTCTTGGCGAAGGTCCCGCTGGATGTCTGGCAAATCGAAGCGCTCGAGATTGAAGTCGAAGGGTCGTGCACCGGCGGGGACGTTGACTGGCTCTACGCAGGCACCAACGGTGAGCCCAAGGAATACGCGAAGTTTCGGGTACCACCGGCCTTCCAGGACGCTCCGAGCCGAGCGACCTTCGGCCGCCCCACTGCACGCAACAGCAACAGCGTTTTCTACGTCGATGTATCACACCACTTGACCTTGCTCGCAGTCGGCCAACTCGGGGGACTTGCTGGAGTCAAGATCCATACCCAGGGTCCCAAGGTCCAGGTCGTAGGTGTACGCCTGCTACCCCGCCTGGGCACCTTGCCGATCCAGCACCTCGCCGGTACCGAGGTCACCCTCGACAACACCCAGGCACATCTGTTCGCACCCAAGCTGCCGGCGGGAGCTGAAGCGATGACGATCTACCTCATGGGGCCGGATACCACCTTGACGATGCCAGTGCGTCCGGGCGGCGTAAAGCTCACCTCCAAGGTTCAGTCGGCGATCTCCGTGATCCTGCGCTCCTCGCGACAGAAGCGGTACTATTACTATTACGAAGCCACTGGCACGCGAAGCTGGCGCTCTGCCGTTGACTGGATCGTATTCCGACCCAAGTAGTCAAACGATGGCGCCGCTGTCTCCGCAGGAACTCGAGCGACGCATCCTCCGAGAGGAAGGCGGCCTGATCGCGGTAGACAAACCGTACGATCTACCCTCTACGGGTCGCCAACTCGACGATCCGGACAGCCTTCAACACGCGCTCATCGAGCGTTGCGGGACAATGGTCTGGGCCGTCCACCAATTGGATGCGGATACGACCGGAGTGAATCTGTTCACCAGCGAACGCGCACTGGTTCGAAAGTGGCAATCCAAACTCCAATACCCGACCGCCCGAAAGTCCTATGTCGGTGTGGTGCATGGAGGAATCTCCGGCGCGGAGATCCTGATCGACTCGGATATCGATGGCCGAAAAGCCATCACCAGGCTCCAGCCCCTCGACCAGACCGGCGATGCTTGCCTCGTGCGTGTCTGGATCGAAACCGGCCGCACTCACCAGATCCGCATCCACCTGCAGAGGATCGGTCACCCACTGCTTGGCGAACGGTGGTACCGACAGCCGAGTTGCACACGACACCCGAGACAGGCGCTGCACGCACACTCCATCCAACTACCGGAAATCACCTTGACCGCGCCGGTCCCCGATGATCTGCGGTCACTGGCTGACCAACTGGGTTTGGCTCTGCCAAAAAATCACTGAAGGAAGTCATCGGGCGGCAAGGGTACCGCACGATCGACAGATGCATTCAGGGCTGACCACAGGCGACGTTCCGCACGCCGGAACAGGGCTCGAGCCCGGCTGCGCTCAAGCTCAGTGTCCGGACTGTATGGCGTCGTCACATCGATCGCCTCATAACGGCTCAGCAAGTCTACCGCTGATGCAGCAGCGTCCCAGACAGCCGGTGCACCAGGTCTTTGCAGGTTCGCCAACGCACCAGGGTCGAGCAACATCATGGTCAGGCTGGCGGCATCGCCTGGTGGGAAATAGACCGTGGCAGCCGCCTGTGAGTGCTCACGATATGCTGGCACATCCGACGCGATCACCGGCAATCCCAAGGCCTGCGCCTCATCGACGACCAGCCCATAGGATTCGAGACACAGCGTAGGAAGCACGGCGTAGTCAGCTGCGGCAGCGGACAATTCAGCCGTCTCGAACGAGCCGGTGAATTCAACATCGAGCCCTGCAGCAACGTTCATCAGCTCGCGGTGGTATTCCGGGTCGTGGGCGCTGCCCATCACCCGCAAGGACCAGCTTCCGCCCGCCGCACGCATGGCATCGAGGACCGTCTCCAGACCCTTCTCCGGATACAAGCTCCCCCAGGTCAACAGGCGTGAGCCACCGGGCACTGGCGCTACTGCCATCGGTGCTGGCATTTCGAGCATCGGTGGCGCCGTCACCGCGAGCGCCGCGCCATTACCTATAGCTGCCTGCATCCCATCTGCATGGGCCTGGCTCGGTGCCAGCAAGAGATGTGCGGCACCGAGTTCCGCCCGGAAATCTCGACGATGCAGATCAAAATCCTCTCCCGCCTCCAGCGCGCTCATCCAGGCGCTGCCGGTGGGCGCTTCGAAGGAGGAATCGTCATGGCGACGCACAATCTGGGCGCTTGCCGGGTAGTAATCATGCAAGGTCACCACCGCCCTGACTCCCTTAGCCCGCGCCAGGCGCACGATATCTGAAGTCAGTCTCAGCCAATGGTGAACGTGCACGACATCCGGATCCACACGCGCCAACACCCTGGCCACGGTCGCGGACACTCCTGGGTGGTAGCACTTCCACCAACTCTCAAAATAGAGGTCATCGCGGTGCAGGCGGAGGATGCGCATCCCTCCGTGTTCAGACTCGTCGACCCGGTCCGTAGGTCCGACCTCGACCGAGCCGCACAGGATCGTGACCTCATGACCAGCCGCGACCATTGCCCGGGCCAAAGCCTCGACGGTCCGTTCTGTGCCGCCGGTGGCTTCGGGTGGAAATCCGTGCAGTGCAAACAGGATCTTCATGATGTCATCCAACGCGCAACGACCGAGGCATCGATCGGGCGACCTCGCAGGCCATCCACAATTCCAAGAGTCTTGGCCCATCCAACGCGCCAGCCGCCAGTCAGGTACGCCAAGGGTAGCCCCAGACAGTCAAAGAGGAAGAAGGCAGCCCACAGCTTCAAGCTGAATTGTTGCCGCAGGAAGCGCAACGAGTTCGCAGCCATCAGGTACTTTCGAAGCGGCGACCGCGGTCCACCCGAGGACGAACCAGCAGCGTGGGTAACGCGTACCCAGGGCAAGCAGATCAGCTGGCGTCCCGCCGCCCGCAGGGCAGTGCCGAGCGCGACGTCCTCGAAGTACATAAAGTAGCGTTCATCCAAGTTCTGAACGCTGTGTAGATCGGTGATCCGATACAGGACACAGGCCCCCGGCAGAAAGCCAACGAGCCGCGGTCCAGCAGTCATCGGCGCAGGTTCCTGGCCCTGTCGCAGCAGACGGGTGAGGTTGGGCGCGAAGCCTGCCTCGGCACCCTCGCACCATACCCGTCCGTCAGGACGTAACACCGTCGGTGCAACACCGGCGAGGCCAGGGTCATTATCCAGGACACCGATCAGTGTCTCCAAACAACCAGCACCCATCCGCACATCGTTGTTGAGGAACAGGACATACTCAGCCCCGAGTTGAGCAGCCCTGGCGACACCACGGTTCATGGCGGCGCAGTAGCCGAGATTGGTGTCGAGCAACTGCAGTTCTACGCCCGGGTGATCTGCAACCGTCCGTTCAAGAACCTCGGTTTGGTCTGGCCCCGAACCATTGTCGATCAACAGCACCCGGTGATCCGGGCAGGGATCTGCCATCAGCTCACCGAGGCACTGCACTGTCAAATCCGCCAACTTGTAGTTGAGCAAGAGGGTGACTGTGCGAGCTACAGAATCAGCCACAGAACCTCCCAAGCAGACGGAAGTAGCAGGAAAAGCCCAGGTTCATCGCAGCCTTCATCCGGCCAGCCAAACCACTGTCAGCAAGCCCAGGGTTGAGTGTCAACGGACCGGCAAGCAACAACTTACGATCCGGCACACATCTGGCTGCCTGCGCAAGCTGGCGCCACTTCCAGACCCGCGGCAAGTAGAACAGCAGGGACAGCTTGCCATGCAACCAGGCCAAGGGGTGCAATCGCACACAGGCAAATACGAACTGCACGCATCCATACGCCAACTGGGCTGGTGCCAACAACAGCAACGATCGCCAGTGCATGCAGGTCATCAGGACGAGCCAACGGTTTCGGCTATGCAAGAAGATCCGCCTGGCAGGGTACGCGGCACCGGGGCCACGCATCGAGATGTTCTTTGTCCCACCACCGTGCAATACGACCGCGCCGGGATCCAAGTAGATTTCGTGCCCCGCCATGCGCAATCGCCAAGCCAGGTCCGTGTCCTCGAACAGGATGAACAAGTCTGCATTGAACCCACCAGAGTTCAGGTACCGATCGCGATCGACAAGGAAGCACAGGGCAACCAGACCGCCAACGCTCTCGGACGGCATGGTGGCCTCGGCCAAGGGTTGGAACCAGTTGTGCAAGACCAGGAGACCGAGGTAGTGGATGTCCGTGGCATCGTAGTGGACCGTCGCCGGATCGTCGGCACACACGCTACGCGCCTGGACAGCCACCGCCCCGGGATGCGCGGACATCGTCGTGTTCAGGCTAGCTAGACAATCGGGTTTCATGACAACATCGTTGTCGATGAGGAGCACACGCTCGCAACCGGCAGCCTGCACGCCCATGTTGCGCGCGTAACCGGGGCCGGCGTTGTATCCCGTATCCAGGACCCGAACCTCGGGGTAGTGCCGCTCGACAAACTCCCGCGAACCATCGTCGCTGTGGTTGTCGACCAGCAGGATCTCTTCAAATCCCGGCTGCTGTAACCGCAGCGAGTCGAGGCACTCCGCCAGGTACTGCCGGCCATTCCAGTTTGTTACCACCGCCGAGGTCACGGCACGAGCGTATCGGTGGATCCGCAATTCTCCAACCATCGCTCGGGACGCACGGGGTTCGTCCAGCTAGTCCGCCGAGAAAGACAGCTCCTCGCCGTCCTCCAACTCCACCAGTTTCTTGGCCAATTGCGCGTGGAAGGTGATCACTTCGGCTGCGCTGACCGCGCGGAACGAGGCGTTGGCCCCGGACTGGCCGGTGCAGAACGGCGGGTATGCGAGCAGTAGTTGCCCCGGCTTGATGGTGCCCCCACCCCGATGAAACTGCGCTAATGGATGCATGCAGAGATTCTCTTCCGGATCCTTCCACGCAAACTCAAGGAACTCCAGGAGTCCCATCTCGGAGCTGTCAACCTCACCGACCTCGGCCGCCAGCTGATGAACCTCACCACCCCGGATGAGGAACTGGTCGCCACTGCAATCTTGGGCAAACGGAATGTCGGTCTCGTCGATCTCATCGTAGAGCTTGTGGAAGGCAAACGGACCCTCCATCGCTGCTCGCAACGAATGCCAGTCGGGTTCGAGGCATGCGCCACGAACGTGGAGCCCTCCGCCAAACTGCACGAAACCGTTATTCGTCTGCAAGAGATCTCGCAACTCCACCGGCAGACTCTGCATCAAACCGAGGTCGTCAATCTCCGGCCCCTTGAAATCAAGATCGTCGAGAATCACCTTCAATTCATCCTGTGGTTGTGCCCACGAGTCGGTCAATTTTGCCCCGGCCGATGACCTGGGATCCACCCTCTGAGCGATCTGATCCTGTGTTTTGAACGTACCTTCCGCCAGGCCCCCTCGATTTGGCAACCAAACCCCGATCGCACGGAGCTTGCGCCGCGTCGGGCGGATACTCCACAGGACCCGACCCCGGGGGGGAGACTAGCGCAGGGGCAGCTCGAAGTCTTCAGCGCGACAAACCTGCCGGCGCTTGAGGCAGTAGGGCAGGTTCCACAGCGCGGCCAGGGTGGCCTTTACACAGATCCAGTAGCCACCGGGTACGGACTTGATGTTCTCAAACAAGCCGATCGTCCCAACCGCATCGGTAGCCGCGTCGTCGACCTTCTTGCGGCCGAGTCCCTTCGATAGGAACGCGAAGGGGTAGCTGATGACTTGACCCCACGGAACGTACTTGAACGCCCACAGCCAAAAATTTCGGACATGGTAATACAGGCTGCGCTTGCCATGCCGCATGCCGAATGGTGCCTTGTGAAACACCTCGATACTCGGGACCATCTTGACGCGATAGCCCAGATTGAGGAACCGCGTGGTGAGGTCCCGTTCATTGCCAAAGATGAAAAACCGTTCATCGTAGTATTCGGCTTCCCGGAGTTCCTTGTTCTTGGCCATGCTGCCACAACCCCGAAAGGTCGACATATAGCGCGGCTTGTTCAGGGCCTCGGAGTTCTTGTACGCCTCCGGCATTTCGGGTTCGATGACCTTGGGTGACAGCAGGACTGTGCTGGGCGGCTCGGCTGCGAACTCCGCAAGCATCTTCTCTACGAAGTCCGGGGGTAAGATCACATCATCATCGAGGATGCCTACGAACTCACCCCAAGCGCTGGCGAACCCGATGTTGAAAGTCTCGCAAGCCCCGTAGGCCGAGTTTGGCATCTTGATCAACTCGACTTCCGGAAACTCCGCGACCACCATCTCCGGCGTGCCGTCGGTGCTGGAATTGTCGACTACGATGATCTGGTTTGGGGCGCGGGTTTGCTCGCGGATCGCCGCGAGATTTTCGCGCAGATCATCTTGGCGGTTCCATACCGAGATCACCAGCGACACCGTGGGCTGGGCTCGCTCGCCGGATGCAGGCGCGCCGTCAACGGGATCCGGATCAGCAGAACCGTTCATCCTGGGTCGCGTAGAAGGTGTCTGAAAAGTGGTTCCGCCATCGCCAGGGTAGGCGCCAGTTCCGCAGGTCGAAGGTCCGCAAACAGCTCGGCATGCTGGACGCTGGGATCCTCGATATTAACGGTAGCAGCATTGTCACGGTGCAGGATCTTGAGGCGGAAGTCATTGTAGGCAAGTTGACTCTCGAACGCCGCCAAGGCGTGCTGCTTGCGGTCCATGTAGTCAGTGACGTCAAACATCGTACCGCCCACGACGACCTGGTTGACCCCAAACAGCAGGCAACGACAGTCAGCTGGCAGAGCATCGGCAGCACCAACCACAGCATGCGCCACCGCCCGGTGATCGCGATGCGCCTCGGTAAAGAAGAAGCTGTAGAGGGTCTTGGGCTGGATCTCGTTGATCGCGGCAGTGATGGGCGCATGCAAGGCGTCGAGATTCTCGGGCAACTCGCCATCGGGAAATCCAAGTGCCCGCACATCCGTCACCCCGAGACGGCGCAGGGCCTCTCGACCCTCTTGACGCCGCGTCTCACTGATATCGCCGAATCGGCTGTCCGGGTCACCCTGTGCACCGTCTGTGACATGCACCACCGTGACCGGATGCCCCTGGTCGCGGTGCCAGGCCAACATCGCGCCAGCAGGAATCACCTCGTCATCAGGATGAGCAGCGATGGCCAAGACCGGCGGTTGCAGGTCTTCCTTCGGCAACAGGGGTGGAAATAGATGATTCATGACTGCGTGCGGGCAGCAGCCCAAGCCAAGGAATACAGGTGCCGATACCTCTCGGCCGCCGCCTCCACAGTTCGAAACTCAGTTGGGACCATCGAACGCATCAGATGGTAAGCGTCCCGGTCCTCCACGACACCACGAATCGCGTTCGACAGCATCTCTACGCTACCAGCTGGCACGGCGATACCTCCGCCCCCAGCAAGCCGTTCCGGGAGTGCCCCGGCATCAGACACGATAACCGGTGTGCCGTGGTGTAGGGCCTCGTCCACCACCAGGCCGTAGGTCTCGCGGCACAGGGAAGGAAACACCGCCAGGTCCATCTGCGACGCCGGGTGGGGATCATCGGCTGTGTACGGCCCGTGCCAGACCATCCGAACCCCGAGTTCCTCCGAACGCGCGCGTATTTCCGACTCGAAATCAGCCTGATGTCCAACACCGAACAAGTGCAACTCAGCCGCGATGCCAGCCATCGCCTCGACCAGGAGCAGCACCCCTTTCTCACGGTTCAGGTTGCCGAAAGTACCCACCCGCAGTGGCAGGCCAAGCGGTCCACGAGTTGGCGACGGCTTGCCATCCAACAATCCGTGCGGCAACACCTCGATGTCCGGTGGCTGACCGCCCCAATCCAAATAATCAAGACAGGCTTGAGCACAATCCTCGCTCGGAGCCACCAGTGCATCAGCACTGCGGAGTTCGGCAATCAGGTCACGATCACGCTTCCGCAAGCGTGTCTCAACCCACTCCGGCGTCTCTCGGTACTCGAGATTCACACAGCGGATGCACTCGGTACGATCGGCGCCTTCGGGACATTGGATCCCCGCAGGCGGCAACCGGAAAAACCGTGGGCACGAAGTCCACATGTCGTGCAGCGTAACCACGACGCCGAGGCCGAGTTCCTTGGCCAATCGGACCTGGCCATCACTCAGGTGTGACCAGTGGTTGAGGTGCAAGATGTCAACTTGCTCTTCGATGAGGGTCGCACGCATAACCTCGAGCAAACGAGGCCGTTCCAAGTTGATGCGATAGATCTCGTCCGGCAAGCGTGGAAGACGAAGCACCGCAATCCCATCGACTTCTTGGCGAACCACGTCGCGACCATCGTGCTGCTCTTCGCTACCACAAATCACGATCAAGCGGTCACCAGCACTAGCGAGTTCCCGCGCCAGAGCTTGCATCACCCGCTCCGTACCCCCGGAGAACTCCGGCGGATAGTTGTTGCCGGTCATTGCGACCGTCAATCGCCCGGATTGTGTCTCTGTCATCGGATCAGGATCTCCTGAAGCGCAACCCGCAGCTCAGCACGCTCGGCCCGACGGGCTTCGAGATCTGGCTGGCGCCGACCGATCTTGAACCACTCTTCGATACCGCGAAGGCGCACCAGGATCCGAATATACGGCACCGCGAACAAACCGTAATGCTTCCGGTAGTAGGCCAGGCGGTTCTTGTGCCAGACCACCACATACTTCCGGAACCCTTTGGTCGAGGCGCCACAGTGGTGTCTCACCTGTGAGTTCGCCAGGTAGTGGATTCGACGCCCTGACTTCCACAACCGCTTACATAAGTCGACATCATTGAAAAACAGGAAGAGCTCTTCATCCAACCCCCCCATCGCCAAGAACTCATCACGTCGAACAACGAACACTGCGCCGGGAGGCTGGTCGACGTCCCGGCTATGCAGGTGGTCAAAGTCCTTCATGAAGTAGCGTCGCTCGACAACGCTGCCGGGCCAGAACTTGCCGAACACCGTGTCATAACACAGGGCCGTGGCGAGTCCTGGGAAGCGCATGCAAGCTGGTTGGACGGATCCGTCCATATTCACCAGTTGTGGGGATATGGCGCCGTAGTCTGGATGAGAATCCAAGTAGTCGACCAGCAGGTCCAGGGCACCAGGGACGACCTCGGTATCCGAATTAAGCGTGCAGAGGTACTCACCACGGGCCAAATTTCCGCCCTGGTTGTGTCCGCCAGCGTAACCGCGATTCTCAGGGTTACAGACCAACCGCACCTCGGGATGTTGCTCAGCGATGGCCGCCGCAGAATCGTCTTCGCTCGCATTGTCGATGACGATGACCTCGCGCGAGTGCCCCACTCGGTCTTCGCGCAGAGACCGCAGGCACGCCAGGGTCAACTCCCGGGTGTTCCAGGACAGCACCACCACGCTGAGCTTCGGAGGCTCAGACAATGCCTGCCTCTTTGGCCTCGGGTTCGGGTTCGGGTGCATCCCAGGCGATGCGCGTGTAGGTGTAGACACCAAGTAGTCGCGGTCGAGCGCCACTGATGTCGAGAACCCGGAAGAAGTAGCTCATCGGACCGAAGCTGTGAAACAACTCCTCGCCAACTGTCCAACTTCGCCCTCCTCCGAACATCGCTGCGGCCAGATAGAAGTACGGATCAAGAGCGACTTCGACCAGGACTCTGTCGTACTCGCGGTCGAATTGGATGACCGGCGGGCCCTTGTGGGAGCCGAGGTCTATGATGTTCTTCTGGGGACAGCGCGCGGCGCGTTTCTTGACCCAGGCAGTTTCTTGGATCCTACGAGTAATGTTGTAGAGCCAGCCGCCAAGCCGTCCGTACCACTTGCGATAGTACAACCTGCGACTGATGTAGTAGCGCTCCAGCGCCAACTCACTATCGGTCTGCCCAGAACGGTTGTAGAGATGAACCAATCCGGCACCGTGAACCTGAATCACCTGGTAGCCCGCGCGACGAATCCGCAAGGACAGGTCCGTGTCCTCGTAGTAAAGCGGAAATTGCTCATCGAAGAGCCCGAGCTGGTCAACCAGCGATCGTCGCATCAAGAAGCAACAACCCGACAGCATCGGCAAGGACACATCACTCGTCGCCTGCCAAACCTTCAGTGCCTCTAGAGTCCGCCGGTTCGAGTAGCGACGTACCATCCTGGAGCTGACCGAAGCGGCAAGCAGTGCCAGTAGATCTCCGAGAGTAGGAAGGATGTTGGGAGGCAGGCGACCTTCCTGGTCACGATCCCAAAATCCTTCCGGCGTGACAGTACCCGCTGTCGGGTTCTGCTCGAGGTATCGCAGCAACTTGTCGACGCACCCCGGCAAGAACACCAAATCCGGGTTGCACACCAGCACCGCGTCACCGGAGGCATGCCCCAGCGCCAGGTTCATGCCCTTGCTGTAGCCGCCGTTCTCAGTGTGCATGATCAACTGACCGTCGCACTGTCCGTTGCTCAGCAAGCCGCGAAGTTGCTCTTCCGCCTCAGGATCTCGGATCGGCGAGAGATTGTCGACAATCACGATCTCGTAGTCCATCGGACGGCCATCATCCAGGTGCGG